>JAEZQV010000471.1 GCA_023441125.1 Bacillota bacterium | reverse complement strand
ACCATATTGAGTGATCAAAGCTAGTTTGCAAGCCGCTATAGCGTTGACTCCCTCTGCCAGAATACGTATATTTCATTTCACACCAATTAACTTAGTTGAAATATCTGCGTATATCCGGTCTGCTAAGAATTAGAGAAGGGGAGATGCAAAGTATGGGAAATAATAAAGATATTACTAATATTGACGATTTGAAAGATGAAAATCCGATATTTATTAGGATAGCGAAATCAGTGCCACTCATAAAGTCGCTGTTGCCATATGATTCCATGATTGCACTGGCGGATTCTGAAAGGTTTATTTACGTCAACCAAGGGGAAACGGTAAACTCCTTTCGGTTCAGAGGGGACCCCATCCCTCGTGAGTCCGGGCTTTATCAATGTCAGCAGACCGGCACAAAGATAATCATGTCATTACCTAAGGAGGTTTACGGGGCGCCTGCCAAAACCACCTCTGTTCCTATTAGAGATGCAGAGGGGAGAATTATTGGAGCAATCAGTTTAGGTGTACTCGGTTATATCCATGAAGCAGGCGCTATTATCGCTGAAAGTAAAGCAATGCAAAAAGTATTACACCTGGCCTACAAGGTTGCTCAGGTTGACAGTACGGTATTGCTAACAGGAGAGTCCGGAACCGGCAAAGAAGTGATAGCGGATTATATTCATCGGCATAGTAGACGAGCCCAGGGAGCGTTTATTGCAGTGAACTGTGCGTCCCTACCTGAGCATCTTATCGAAGCAGAACTGTTTGGTTACAAAAGAGGGGCATTTACCGGGGCAAACATGGATCGAGTGGGCCTGTTTGAGGCGGCTGGCGGCGGCACATTGTTTCTGGACGAAATCGGTGAGCTGCCGTATGCGTTACAGGCTAAACTTCTTAGGGTATTGGAAACGGGCACAGTTCGACGCGTGGGAAGCGTTACCAATGTCAAAGTTGACTTTAGATTGATAGTTGCAACTCACCGGAACTTAAAAGAAATGGTGAAGGCCGGGAAGTTTCGTGAAGACCTGTACTACCGGTTAAATGTAGTGCCGGTACAACTGCCGCCCTTAAAGGCTAGACCGGAGGACATTATTTTACTGGCGCGGAAGTTTCATAACGATTTTTGCCGTAAATATGATGTTAATTTTGAACTGGATATACAAACGATTAATTCGTTCCTGCAGTATGATTGGCCCGGCAATGTCCGGGAGTTGAGAAATGAAGTTGAAAGGCAGGTTATTACCGGGGCAAAAGATTCTTCCGACATTTTAACATCCGAACGCCTATCGAAAACAGACTGCTTTAATCTGTTGGGATTAAACGGAACGTTAGAGGATGTGATGAATGATCTGGAAAAATTATATATCGATGCCAGCTTGGAAAGATGCAAAGGGCGCATAGGTGAGGCGGCGAAGGAACTGGGGATAAGCCGTATGGGACTTTATAAAAAAATGAATCGCTTGAAAAAGAAACCTATATAGCCATTTACCTAGATTAGTATTAAAAATATCTTACTATTAATATTTGTTTCCAATATATTTTCAGGAATCTACCCTGCAGTTTGGGTAGATTTTTTTATATATAGGGCCGAAGGCAATGCATTTTTGGGAAAGGTCTCTCAATTAATGCAGGGAGAAACATTTAGTACAGGTGTAAATGCGAGTATACAAATAAACAGACATGATCCGGTTGCTGGGAAATATGTAAACGGGCGTTTACTATCAAAAATTGCCGGAATCGTGATAGTTACTGTGTTTGCCTGAATTATCGGACTTGGCACATTATTTGCTTTATAAGTGGTTGTAATACATTAGCAGCCACAGAGGTGGAACTGCAGCTAAGGAGATGGTTTTATGGCAAAAGAGGACATGAATAAGTATCGCGTGACACCGGAAGGGTATTTCACGATTCGTTGGGGGCAGCCGGAATATACCGACTGGATGGATGAGAGCATGTCCTGGAAAGAGAATTGCTATATAGGCGATTGGTCTTTCCTGTGGGAACGGTGGTTTAGAGGCCCGGAAGTATTAAAATTATTCTCTGATATCTCCACTTGCAGTGTTCAGAAATTTGAGATCGGCCAGGCCAAGCATTGCATCCATTGCAATGAAGGCGGTAAAGTCATCCACGAAGGCATTCTCGCGCGACTGGGTGAAGAAGATTATATGCTCTTTGGCCGTGGCGGCTTTTGGGCCCAGTATAATTTGGAACGCGGCAACTACAATGTTACGACCGAAGCGGATGATTGGTTCAATCTGCAGATTTCCGGGCCTTTTGCCGTATCTTTGGTGGAGAAAGCCTGCGGTGAAAGTCTCCGGGACATCAAATACATGCACTTGCGCAAAATCCAGATCCGCGGCAGATGGATGTGGGCCATGCGCCAGGGGATGGCGGGCGAGCCGGGCTATGAACTTTGTGGTCCGAATGAGTGGAAGGAAGAGATCATTCAGGCGCTCATGGAAGACGGCAAGGAATTTGGCGTCCGCAGGCTAGGCGGCAGGACTGTTTTTATCAATCATCTGGAGGCGTGCTTTCCGACGATTATCACCGACTATATCCCTGCTATGTTCAGCGCCGACTTAAAAGATTATCTAGCCACATTCAAAGCGGCCATGCCTGCTTCCATGACGACACTGAACATTTACGGCAGTTTCGAGGGAGCGGATATCAGTGACTACTACCGCAGTCCCATCGAACTTGGCTGGAGTAAAGTCGTCAAATTTGATCACGACTTCCTCGGCCGCAAGGCACTTGAAGAAGAACTGGCCAATCCCAAGCGGATGATCAGGACGCTGGTCTGGAATGCGGACGATGTGGTTGATGTATACGCTTCCCTGTTTAAAAAAGGGCCTCACTATGACTTCATCGAATTTCCGAGATTCCAAAGAGGCGGCATGTATGTTGATAAAGTCATGAAAAACGGCCAACTCGTTGGTACGACTTCGTCCTATGGCTACAGTTATTATTTCCGTGAAATGATTTGCCTGGCGGTCCTGGACATTGACCAGGCGACAATCGGCAATCAAGTTACTATCATCTGGGGCGCACCCGGCCATCCGCAGAAGGAAATCCGGGCTACGGTTGCGCCTGCTCCCTATAAAACGGACGGATCAAAGGGCGATCTGAAGCTGGTTCGCTAACCGTCTTAACAAAGTGATGTCCCTGCCAATGGTGTAGTCTCAAAGTGACGTTCGAGGTACAGTAACAATCGGATTGGCTGTGAACCGGTGTCAGTTTCCGTTGGCTTGTATCTCGCACGTCATTGTTCCCGGAAGATATGAACTGAAGCATGCAGAAAGAGGTGTCGTATGGAAGAAAAAATCCGGCAAAAAACAATCAGCTCCTACCGTTGGGTGATACTGACGCTGACGGTATTTTGTTTTGTGCTTACCTTTCTTATCCGCTTTACCTGGCCGCCTTTGATTCCTATCGTTGTACCGATACTAAAAATGAGCATGACCCAAGCCGGCGCCTATATGAGCGCATTCTATATCGGTTACGTCATTACCCAGATACCTGCGGGAATTTTGGCTGACCGCTTCGGAGTCCGATTCATTTTGGCGGCAAGTTTAGTCATTGAGGGAATATCCACCTGGGTTATGGGATCAATCAGCACTTATGACATGGGATTTTGGCTGCGGATCGTCACCGGATTGGGGGCGGGGGCGGTTTACAGTGCTTGCGCACGGGCCTTGATGGAGTGGTTCCCGGTGCAGGAAAGAGGCACTGCGTTTGGTATTATGCTGGCTGCCCCCTCGGCGGGTATGGTGCTTGCCAACTATCTGGTGCCTGTGTTAAATTCCCATATCGGGTGGCAAGGGGTGTTTACCAGCATTGGGATTGCCACTGCGATTATCGGCATCGTGCTTTATTTTTTGATTAAATCGGAGGATTCCGCCAAGAGTACGCAACCCCTGCTGGGAGGATTTAAGGTGGTGTTTGCCAGCAGAGACTTGCTGCTGACGGCGCTGGCCGGTTTCGGTCTGCTTTGGGTTGAGCTTGGTATTGCCACCTGGGCCTTTGCCTATATCCGGAAATTAGGCTTTACTATGGTCGATGCCGGGCTTGTACTCATCTGGTATGGTATAGCGGGGGTTATCAGTCCGTTAGTCTCAGGCTGGCTGTCGGACGTATTGAAAAACCGGAAAACCATTATCATAGCGGCCTATGTATTATCAGTCCCGGCCACGGTTATGTTCGGGTATCAAACGACTTTAGCCATGCTCAGTGTCTGGGCATTTATCATGGGCATTGCCCACTGGGCCGGCAACCCGCATTTGACCATTCTTGTCTCGGAGTATGCCGGCAGGGAATGGGCGGCCACAGCCAACGGCGTGGCGAACTGCTTCTTCCAGGCAGCACCGATCATCGGTTCTGTTGTCATGGGCTGGTCCATTGATGCCACTGGAACCTTCCATACAGTCTGGTATATCATGGCGGCCGGACCACTAATCGGCGCCATTTTGCTGGCTTTTATCCGCACACCACAACAACTTGCCGCACAGGCCGGGAAACCGATGTAAAAAATATCCTGCAGGAGCGGTCTATTTCAGCCGGGACAAATATAGCTGCAGTAACCGGGGTGATAACTAGCTGAGGGAGAACAAGTGTATGCAATTAGCAGAAAACAACGATGCCGCTTGCGGCATTCCCCAGGTTCAGGACGAACATGAAATACTGACACAACTGGCCTGTGCGATCCCCGTTCTAAAAGAATTAATTCCATACGACTCTATGATCGCAATTACAGACCAGGAACAGTTTTTGTATACTTTTTTAGGGACTACAGTGAACAATGGGGCAAAACGCGGGGACCCGGTTCCGCTCCAGTCCGGGTTGAGAAAATGCCAGCAGGCAGGCAGAAAATAAGGTTAGACGTCGCTGCCAATTCAAATTTATTAGGACTCAATGCTGCGATTGAGGCGGCAAGAGCAGGTGAAAGTGGCCGGGGCTTTGCTGTGGTGGCCGACGAAATTCGCAAAATGGCAGACAATAGTTCGGCCTCAGTCAGAGAAGTAAGTGGAATTGTTAGGCAGATTAAAACAGTCGTGATAGAGATATCCAATAAGATTGAAAGTGCTTCACAGCGAGGAAAGCAACAGGCTCAATCCACAGAGCAAATTGCAGCAGCTATTCAGCATTTGGCGGCAATTGCCAACGATTTAGAGAGACTGGGTAACCGTCTATAGCAAAATGAAATGGATTTCCATGCTAATAATTTAAAAAACGCCAATAGATAGAAGGAGAGATTTTTCATGAAAAAAAGGCAGGCAAGGAAAAAATGGCTGGCCATTGTCCCCCTGACGCTGCTGGTGATCTCCATGGCAGGAAGCCCGATGTGTAACAACACTGTCTATGCCGCGACAGTATCCTTCACTGATGTGCCGGCAGGCCACTGGGCGTATGCGGCGGTGGGGCAACTGGCTAAAGCCGGTTTTATTGACGGTTATGGCGACCGGACCTTCCGCGGCGACAGAACGATGAGCCGCTATGAATTTGCCATTCTTGTGGCTAAGGCCATGGACAAGTTTGACAGTGCCGATGCCGCCAATAAAGAGTTGCTTGATAAGCTGTCGGCCGAGTTTGCCGGTGAGCTTAACCGTCTGGGGACGCGGGTTGCAAAAGTGGAGACCAAAACCAATACCTGGATTGGCGGTGAAACCCGTTTCCGGGTGGTGGGCAATGAGCCTGCCCCGATAGGTTCGAAAAAGTTGTCCGGCTCGGATACGTTTGAATTTCGGCAGCGAATTAAATTCTGGGGCAATATCAACGACAATATGTCTTTCTTTGGGCGCATGGCCACTACCGGCGGCAATAAATTCGGCAACGCCGAATACAGCTCCGGATCGGAAATAGCTCTCGATCAAATGAATATTACTGCCAAAAACATATTTGGGTTTGATTCCATTCGCGTTGGCCGCAGCGCGTTAGACTTTATCACCACCGGCTTAATCGGCAAGCCCATGAATGTGGACGGTATCCTGCTTACTGACAGTTGGGACAAATTAAGTTTTAAAGGCTGGACAGGCAACATTAAAACAAATAAATGGGATGCGACGCTTGGCGCGGCCGGGGCCTACACGGGCAATGAATCCTACCAGATGACGACGGGTCAGCTTGGTTATAAAGTCTCCGACAGGTTTGCGATTAATGCCGGCTACTACTGGGCTGACGTACCGGGAAGCAGCACTGCCACCGGTACGGGTACATTAAATACCAATCGCGGTTCTTATTCCGGCTCGAAGGGCTGGACAACATCGGTAACTTATAAAATGGGCCAATATACTCTTTTGGGCGATTACGTAAGCACAACCCTGGATGGGGCAACCAATTTGCCGGATAATCCCAAAGGCTGGGTTGTTCAAATTAGTAACAGTCAGGGACCGAACGTACTGTATTCGGCAGTCCCGCTGGTGAATCCAACCAAAGTAGGCACAGACGCCTGGATGGTATCCTATCGCAGCTTGGATGCCGGAACAACTCCGGCCGGCGGCGGCGGTTTTGATACTACCGCTGTAGCTAATCCCAGCCAGCCTTATAACGTTTTCACCCATGCCAACGACAATATAAACGCCCTCTTCCTGGCTTATCAGAAAGTAGTCGCTCAAAATGTGCTTCTGGCGCTTGAATATCAGGACTTTAAAATAAAAAACAGGAGTTTAACCGATTTAACCAGCGATAGACTGGACAAAACCTACATGATGAAATTCGAATTTTTCTATTAAACTACAACAGAATTGTAATATCATAAGACCCCGACTTGTCCGGGGTCGCTCTTTTTTTCAGCCTGCAATTTATTCAGTGACTTGTTGAAAAGCCGGTAGTCATCTTTAAAGGGGATGGCGTTTTTTTAATTATTTTGTAATACGCACTGTTATGAATTTTATGTGAATGTAATGAGTGATAGATTAAAATAATTTTATACGACTGTAGTACTTAGGAAAAGCAAGGACTGTTCCAGCACCCTTAATATTTCTGATACACGGAGAAGCGGCGGTGACATCGGTGCTTCTCCGTGTAATTTAGAAAATCATCATGAATTCTAACAACAATATTTAGAAAGAGAGAGGTTTCCATGAGTGGTCAAGAAAGTACGCTTATATTAATAAAACCGGATGCGGTAAAAAGAGGACTTTGCAGTGAGATTGTCAGCCGGTTTGAACGACGCGGTCTTACAATTACTGCCCTAAAGTTAGTAAGGTTAAGCCAGGAAGTCGCAGCGAAGCATTATGAGGAGCATAAGGCTAAACCTTTTTATCCGGATTTGCTTACCTTTATTATGTCTGGGCCCGTTGTTGCCATGGTGGTTACCGGAGCGCAGGCAATTAGTGTGGTACGAAAGATGATCGGATCTACCAACCCAGTTGAATCCCCGCCGGAACTATTCGTGGCGATTATGCTACCGTGTTGGCGTACAACGTTATACACAGTTCGGACAGTTTTGCCAGTGCTGAAAGGGAGATTGCTATTCACTTTACGGTAGCGGAAATTTTGCGTGATGAAAAAAAGTGTAAGTCGGTACTTAAAAACGGTGCAGACAATATGGCAAACTGATAAAGGAGAATATTATGAAAGCAATAAGCAGTCATAAGCGCATTAAAGTAACAGTAAACAAGCGTGAAGTTGAAGTATACGACGACCTGACGATTTTGCAGGCGCTGCTGCAGGAGGATATTCCTATTCCCCACCTTTGTTATGATATCCGGCTTGACCGCGCCAATGGCAATTGCGGCCTGTGCGTTGTCGAACTAAGCGATGAACGTGGCCAGCAGGACGTAAAAGCCTGTCATACTCCCATCCGGGCAGGAATGGTAATTACCACCAATAGTGTCAAGCTTGAAAACTATCGCAAAATCCGTCTGGAGCAAATTTTACTAGATCATAATGCTGACTGCGTGGCTCCGTGCGTAACTACCTGTCCGGCCAATATTGATATTCAGGCCTATCTTCGCCATGCAACCAACGGCAATTTTCAAACCGCACTGCAGGTAATTAAAGACCGTAACCCGTTTCCCCTCGTTTGCGGCCGGGTTTGCCCCCATCCCTGTGAGGCGGAGTGCCGGCGGAATCTGGTGGATTCACCGGTGGCCATCAACTACGTAAAGCGCTTTGTTGCCGATTGGGACATGGCGAATGAGAAGCCCTGGACTCCTCCAAAGCAAGCTCCCACCGGCAAAAAAATTGCAATTGTCGGTGCCGGTCCTTCCGGCCTGACCGCGGCATACTACAGTGCAGCAGCCGGGCACGATGTCACGGTTTTTGAACGGCACACCCACGCCGGCGGTATGATGCGGTATGGAATACCCGAATATCGTTTGCCGAAAGCCACGTTAGACAAAGAAATTGAGATCATTAAGCAGCTGGGCGTTAAAATCATGACTGGCAAAACCCTGGGAACTCATTTGCGCCTGGAAAATTTGCAAAAAGATTTTGATGCCGTATATCTTGCTATTGGTTCATGGCGCGCAACGCCTTTGCAAATTGAAGGGGAAAACCTTAAAGGCGTATGGCTGGGGATTCAATACCTTGAACAGGTCACCCACAATACGGACATTAAGCTGGGGAATCATGTCGTCGTCATCGGAGGCGGTAATACTGCGATTGACTGTGCCCGCACCGCTTTGCGGAAAGGCGCCAAAGCGGTTACGCTTATTTATCGCCGTACCAAAGAAGAAATGCCCGCCGTACCCTATGAAGTCGAGGAAGCTTTGCACGAAGGCGTTGAAATGCAGTTTTTAATGGCTCCGACTAAAATCACCGCTGCTGACGGCGATAAAAAACAGCTGCATTGTATGCAAATGGTACTGGGCGAACCTGACCGTTCCGGCCGCCGCCGGCCCGTGCCGGTTGAAGGCAGCGAGTCGGTGATTGAAGCCGATACCATTATTGGCGCGATCGGGCAAAGTACGAATACCCAGTTTTTATACCATGACTTACCTGTTAAGTTAAATAAATGGGGCGACATTGAAATCAACGGCAAGACAGCGCAGACCTCGGAAAGCAAAATTTTTGCCGGCGGCGATTGTGTAACCGGACCGGCTACCGTTATTCAGGCTGTTGCGGCCGGGCGGCAGGCGGCGGAAGCTATGGACAGCTTCTTACTACAGGGCTATATTCGTGAGCGAAATGTGGATTATAGCTGCAGTCGGGGGACAATGGAAGATTTGCCCAAGTGGGAATTTGAAGTTATGCCGAAAATCAGACGCAGCAACATGCCGGCAATCTCTTTGGCAGAGCGCCACCATAATTTTAAAGAAGTTGAAACCGGTTATGATGAACAGACGGCAACTGCCGAGGCGGCACGTTGCCTGAAGTGCGGTTGCGGTGCACGGTATGATTGTGATTTGCGCAAAGAAGCAAGCGTACATAATATTGAATTTAATAAGCCGCTGCATGAACGTCCGTATATTCCCCGCGTACAGGATCATCCGTTCATTGTTCGTGATCATAATAAGTGTATTTCTTGCGGCCGGTGCATAGCGGCGTGTGCCGAGGTGGAAGGCCCGGATGTTCTGTCCTACTACATGAAACATGGCCGTCAGCTTGTAGGCACTAAGAGCGGCTTGCCCTTGCAGGAAACAGATTGTGTCAGCTGCGGACAGTGCGTAAATGCCTGTCCGTGCGGCGCACTGGCGTACATCAGTGAAAAGGGTAAAGTCTTCAGAGCGATTAATGATCCGGCAAAAACCGTGGTAGCCTTTGTTGCGCCGGCGGTTCGGAGCGTGGTCTCTGCCTGTTTCGGTGTTTCTTTTGCTGAAGCCTCGCCCCTTATGGCCGGAATTCTAAAGAAACTCGGCTTTGATAAGGTTTTTGACTTTTCATTTGCCGCAGACTTAACGATTGTGGAAGAAACCACGGAGTTTTTAAACCGGGTCGAGAAAAAAGGGGTAATGCCGCAATTCACTTCCTGCTGCCCCGGCTGGGTCAACTTCGTTGAACGACGTTATCCGGAAATGATTCCCTATCTTTCCAGCTGCAAATCGCCTCAAATGATGATGGGGGCCACCGTGAAAAATCACTATGCTAAGCTTACCGGTCTTGCCAGGGAAGAGCTGTATGTGGTATCTGTTGTTCCGTGCATTGCTAAGAAATTCGAGGCCGCCCGTCCTGAGTTCGCACCAGACGGAATCCGCGATGTCGATGCCGTTTTAACTTCTGCTGAGATGCTGGAAATGGTTGCTTTAAAACGCATCGGTAAAGAGGAAGTTGTACCCCAGGAATTTGATGAGCCTTACAGGCAGGTATCGGGCGCCGGTATTCTATTCGGGGCCTCCGGCGGCGTAGCCGAAGCGGCTTTGCGTATGGCTGTGGAGAAACTTACCGGCGAAGTGCTTGCCGATCACCTCGATTTTGAGGAAATCCGGGGTTTTAATGGTTTAAAAGAAGCCGCCGTGGAAGCGAATGGCGCCAAAATTCGCGTTGCGGTTGTTAGCGGTCTGCATAATGCCGAACCCATTGTTGAAAAGATAATGGCGGGAATGGATGTTGGCTATGATTTAATTGAAGTTATGGCCTGCCCTGGCGGCTGCATTTGCGGCGCCGGTCACCCTGTGCCCGAAAAGATTGATGCCTTGGAAAAGCGCCAGCAAGTACTTGTCAATATCGATAAAACTTCGCGCTACCGGAAATCGCAGGAGAATCCCGACATTTTAAGATTATATAACGATTTTTACGGTCAGGTAAATTCCTCGCTCGCCCATGAATTGCTGCATACCCACTATACTCCGGTAAGCGGTGATGCCAGTTGCGGTCTTGTTCGCCGTAAAAAAGCCAATTCGGCATTTTTGACGCATGAGTTCACGATTTGCACCTGTGATGCTTGCGCCAGCCAAGGCGCTAACGAACTGTACGCCAACCTGACAGCGAAGATCAAGGCTTTAAAAATGGATTCGTTTGTTGAGGCAAGGACCATCAGACTAAAGGAAAACCATACGGGCGCCGGCATCTATATTACGCTAAACGGCCAACAAATTGCCGCGCCGCTACTTGATGACCTTTACAAAACCATCACCAATCAAAAGCAATAATAAATAAAAGGATGATAGGAACTGAGTCGTTCCTATCATCCTAAATTTAAAAACAGATCAACTCAGGGAAGCAAAATGTGTGAATTCTATTGAGACGGGGGGCCGTGAAATGAAAGCTATTGTTGCAGTTGATTCAAATTGGGGAATCGGCTATAGGGGCAACTTATTGCAGCGGATTCCGGCGGATATGAAATTTTTTAAACAGATGACTTTGGGCAAGGTCGTGGTAATGGGGCGGGAGACATTCGAATCATTCCCGGGCCAAGAGCCGCTGAAGGACAGAATCAATATTGTGCTTAGCAAGACATTTGTAAAGGAGCAAGTAACGGTATGTCATTCGCTGGATGAACTGTTTGCCGAATTAAAACAGTACAGCGGTGAGGATGTTTTTGTAATAGGCGGGGAGTCAGTATTCAGTCAGCTTTTGCCATACTGCACTGAGGCTTTTGTTACTAAAATAATGCATTCATATATTGCCGATAAACATTTTCGTAACTTAGATAAAGAAGCAATATGGAGGTTGATATCGGAAAGTGATTTGCAAACCTATAAAGATATTCAATTTAAATTTACAAGATACGTGAATGGTAAAGTGGGCATCTATAACAGCATAGATAACTTCGCCCAGTTCAAAAGATGAGTAGAAGTGGAAGCAGCCTTGCTTATGGAACCAGAAGCCGAAGATGGCTATTAGAAGAAAAACTAATTTTGAGAGGAGACATAATGTATGGGAACAGAATCGACGAATATTCCGAACCGCTGGCTGATAGCCAGCATGGGTACCTTATTGCAGCTTGCACTAGGGACTGTCTATGCCTGGAGTTTTTTTCAGCAGCCGATTATGGTAGCCAACAACTGGACTAATTCTCAAGCCGCCTGGGCATTTAGTCTGGCTATTTTCTTTCTGGGACTGGCGGCTGCCTGGGGCGGCATTAATCTTCCGCAGTACGGTCCCCGTAAACTGGCGATGACTGGTGGGACTTTGTTTAGTTGCGGCTATTTTATTGCTGCTTATGCACTTTATATTAAAAGCCTTGTCCTTCTCTATGTCGGCTACGGTTTTATTGGTGGCATCGGCCTTGGTCTTGGCTATGTGACGCCGGTGGCGACTGCCGCCAAGTGGTTTCCCGATAAAAAAGGGTTTATCACCGGGATGGTTGTTATGGGTTTCGGTTTTGGGGCACTTATTATGGCTAAAATTCTGGCACCCCTTTTCATGTCTGTGACCGGGGGGAATCTTGTCCTGGTATTTTCTTATGTAGGAGCATTTATGCTCATTGTCACCCTGCCTGCCGGCTATTATCTTGTTAACCCGCCGCCTGGCTTTGTGCCGCAAGGTTATGCTTCGCCGGCTGTTGCCGCTGGTACGCCGGCTTGCCGGGATACGATTACAGCCAAACAGTGTATTTTTTCCGGTAAATTTCTAATGATGTGGACGATATTCTTCTTTAATATTATTGTGGGCATCATGTTTATTGGCTTTCAGTCCCCCCTGCTGCAGGATCTACTAAAAAAGACGATGGATCCGGCAACGCTGTCTGACCCGCAAGTGGTTGCCGGCCTGACTGCTGCCGGCGCGACTTTGATTGCCGTTAGCTCAATCTTTAATGGTCTGGGGCGCTTCTTCTGGGGCGGTCTGTCGGATAAAATCGGCCGGGTACAGACC
>JAEZQV010000466.1 GCA_023441125.1 Bacillota bacterium | reverse complement strand
ACCATGATGAGATCGGGCGGCTGACCACTTCGTTTAATAATATGCTTTTGCACCAGGAAGCAGTTGTAAAGACCATTTTGGGCACTTCGTTAGAACTGTCGGCAAATAGTGAGGAGATGGCGGCTTCCTCCGAACAAGTGGCTACCTCCATGCATGAGATCACAAAACATTCGGAAACCCTGCTGGTGGAAACTGAGGCCGCCCGTACCATTGTCATTGAGGCTTCCACCGTACTGGTGCATCTATCATCATTGCTGCAGTTTGCCCGGGAAAGGACATCCTCAGCCTCCAGCGGCGCGGGAGCGGCAAAAGAAACGGCAACGAACGGCAAGGAAGCGGTTACCGGCCTGATTAGTAACATGGCCCAAATTCGTGAAAAGTCCATAGCTTCGGCGACAATGCTGCAAACCCTGAATGAGTATACAAAGCAAATCGATCTGATTACCAATTCGATAACAGCCATTGCCCGGCAGACCAACCTGCTGGCTTTGAACGCGGCCATAGAAGCAGCCCGGGCCGGGGAGCAGGGGCGCGGCTTTGCCGTTGTGGCCGAAGAAGTCCGCAAACTGGCAGAACAAGCAAATAAAGAGGCCTCCTCTGTTGCCGACATTATCCGGAAGATATCCTCGGCAACAGAGGAAGCCGTTAGCTCCATGCACAGCAGTCGCAAGGAAATCGAAGTGGGCTTTGAGGTCGCCGAGCAGGCCGGAGAAGCTCTGGGCGGTATTGCCGCTGCTTTGATGACTGCTGTCGAAGACATAGAAGGTATTGCAAAACTCACCGGAGAGCAGGTGGCGACATCGGATCGCGTGGTTGAGTTGATTGACGCTGTTGCCCAGGGAATAGAGCGACCGGCCGACACTGCGCGAACCATCGTGGCGTCAACACAGGAAATTTCTGCGGCGATGCAGACCGTAGCCGCGGCTACGGCGGAAACAAGCGGGTTAGCCACCAATCTGCAAAAATTGGTGGAAAAGTTTAGAATTGCCCGGTCTTAATAGTAATAGCGTTTCCTGCTTATCGCTGCCGGCTCAATTGCATTATACGCCCTTTCCCCACTACAAGGGCGGCGGAAAAAGCTCATAACTATAAAATAAATCCTGGCTTGGTGCAGCTTTGCACTAAGCCAGGATTTTGTCGCAGCAGGCAGGTGATTCGGGTATGCAGAGGATAAGATTAAGAGCCAGGCGACCATCATCGTCCGCTTCCTTCTTCCCGGTAATTTTTATTATTCGGCACGATAAAGGGCCGGATTCTCTCAATTTGTTTGATATCGTACACCTTAATCACTTCGCCGTTGCCGCATCTGATAATAACCGGCGAAGTGTTCAAGAAGTTTCCTAGATAGATAACTTCCCCGTATTGCCCGGTTTTGAGCTCCACAAGGTTGCCTAACATAAAATTCTCAAATTGTGCAAGAAAGGTCATACAAACTGCCGCATTCAGCTTAGAAAACATGTTGTTTACGAGCACCTCGGCAGCGGCAAAGGGAGTAGTCTTGTTACCATAAACCCGATCAGCGGTTATGGCATCATAAGTATCGGCCACGGCAATAATCTGGGCGTGGCGATGTATTTTGAACTGCTCGAAATGACCGGGATAGCCACTGCCGTCAAGACGTTCATGGTGCTGCAAAATAGCTAACAACACATCCGGTGTGAGATCTGCCGTCGCGGTTAGCAAACGATAACCGTGAGCTGAGTGCAATTGGACAATTTGCATTTCATGGTAGGTTAATTTGCCGGCTTTATTTAGAATTTCATCAGGCACTTGGGTTTTACCGATATCATGCAGCAGCCCCGCCAAGGTCAATTGCGCAATCTCACTTTTGTCGTACCCCAGCCACTTGCCGATTATCCCACTCAGTAAAGCGACATTTACTGAGTGGTGAAAGATATATTCTTCCCGCGGCCGGTCGAGATTCAGGTAGTTGATGGCAGAGTATGATTCCACGATCGGCAGAATATGGTTGTCTACAACTTGTTTAAAGATATTAACGGGAATTTTTTCAAAGCGGCGAATGATTTTCATCAAATTCCGGACTTGCTCAATTGCGTCCAGATAATTGAATACGCCCTCTTCTTCCAGCAAAATCCTACCGTTTTTGTAAAGCGTTTTTTCTTGAATACCTACCGTCTTTACGCCTAGCTCCAGCAGTTTGCCGATGTGGGTGCTACTCAGTTCAGTGCCTTCTGTCAGCAATATTTTCCCGTGACGATTTAATACGGGTCGTCCTAATACCATGCCTGGTCTGGCTTGCACAAGCTCATAATGGTTTACTATAAACGCCACTGTCTTTAGCCTTCCTCTCAACGTAACAAAGTTTAGTTTCTGGTTGATAAACAGGATAAATGCAGGTTGTACTAAATTAGCGCGATTAGATTATACCATTATTTAGAAAACAAAATTGTAAACTTTTCGTAACCAAAGATACGCGAACGTAAATAAATGATTAATTTATACTACCGCTCCGGCGCTGCCACAAATAACAGCCCCTCTCAAAGCGTAAGCCTTGGACGGGGCTGTTGTGACACCGGGATTTGATTGTGACACTATGCTGCCGCCTTTCGCACTATTTCACCAGGAGAAGCTGGGCCATACGGACGGCGTCCTGGTTCCGGGACTTAG
Source organism: Bacillota bacterium (assembly GCA_023441125.1). The sequence continues at coordinate 6,729 of JAEZQV010000466.1, read as the reverse complement.
AGTTTTCAAGATGAAGGAGCAGCATAGCCTTGGCTTCCGCTGAATTTTCGGCCGCGATGGCTTTGACCAAATCTTCATGTTCTTTGAGGAGGATGTCCGGCCAGATTGCGTAGGGGTGATAGGCAAGACTGCTGTCTCCCAAGGCGGTGAAAACATTTTGCGTAAGCTTGGAGATTCCTTCGTAAATCCTTTGCAGGACAATATTATGGGTTGCCGCGATAATGAGATTATGGAATATTGTATTGTGCTGGGCGCCCAGGGAGCCTTTTTCGGCATGATCCGTTGTGCAGAGATTCCGAAAGAAATCTATTTCGCCCCAGAGCAGCGCGAGGTCCCGTTCGGTTCGCCTTTGCGCCGCCAGTTCGGCGGCCAGGGACTCAACCATAATGCGGACTTCGAAAACCTGGGAAAAAATATCCACAGGCGAGTAAGCCGACAGCATGTCCAGCCCCTGCGTGAGGTATTGCAGGCCGCCTTCGCCGACGAATATGCCTTGTCTCTCGCGAATCTCGATAATGCCCAAGGCTTCCAGCGAAATTAGCGCTTCCCGGAGAGTAGTGCGCTTGACCTGGAATTTTTCCGCCAGCTCCCGCTCTGACAAAAGCTGGTTTCCTGTGGAGATTTCTCCATCCTTTAAGGCGGTGTAGATGGTTTTTATAAGCTGGCGCCGTTGTTCATTCAATGTATCTTCCTCCCAAGCGGAACTGGTGTTGGCAAAATTTTACCTGATATCTTTATAGTCGTCTAAATAACGGCATTTGTCAAGGCAACGCCCGCCAAACAAGTGCGGCCGGGACTGCAGCGACCGGCTATACCACAATGAATATAGTCTAAATTTTGCGAAAAAAGTAATTGCATAACCCGGTAAGCTATGTTAATATAATTTTAGAACTCTGGTCGACATTGGTCGACCAGAAGAAAATGCCATAGCAGCAAGAAGGATTCAGTGCAGAAGGGAGGGTAAGGTGGCAGCAAAAAAAGAACCAAGAAACTAAACGGGAGTGTGGTAAACGTGAAAATCGGTTTTGTTGGTCTGGGGCAGATGGGTAAGCATATGGCGATAAATATGTTAAAGAGTGGCGCAGACCTGATTGTCAACGATATAAAAACCGATTGCTTTCAGGAACTGGCAGGCAAAGGCGCCAGTACCACCAGCCACTTAGGGGCCATAGCGCAATCTGAAATCATCTTTCTCAGTCTTCCCGGCAGCGAGGTTGTAAAAAATGTGCTGCTGGGCGAGACGGGGCTGGGGCAGCAGCTTACTGCCGGCCAAATTGTAGTGGACCTGAGTACCATTAAATACACTACTACCATTGAACTGGCACAGCGGCTGGCAGAACGCGGCGTTGTTTTTATCGACGCCCCCGTGTCGGGAATGGAAGCCCGGGCTGTGGACGGCACGCTTACGGTGATGTGCGGGGGAGCGGCTGAGACTATTGCCGCCATTAGGCCTTACCTGGAATGTATCGGCAATAAAATTCTCCACATGGGCGATACCGGCAGCGGCCAGCTAACCAAGCTGATCAACCAGCTGTTGTTTGACATCAATGTGGCGGCATTGGCTGAAATTCTGCCGATGTCCGTGAAAATGGGGCTGGACCCTGACAAGGTCGGCCAGGTGGTGAACAGCGGCACCGGGCGGAGTTACGCCTCGGAATTCTTCATTCCCCGCATCCTCAAGGACGGTTTCACGGAAGGCTACCATCTGGAACATGCCTATAAGGATTTGGTGAGTGCGGCTGAAATCGGCGCCAGCCAGTGTATTCCCCTGCCGGTACTGAATGCAGCCACCAGTACTTATCAAATGGCTTTACTGAAAGGATACGGCAAGCAGGACAAGGGCGCTATGATCCGGGTTTTTGAAGAACTGCTGGGGGTTAGTTACCGGTCGCGGTAAAGAAACGCTGCTAGCGGCCATAGTAAGAATTTATTACTAAAGGAGTTAGTTTCATGGGGCGGAGAGGAAATGAGAAAGACCTGACCGAGGCGTATTATATCGGCCTGATGAGTTCGGTAGGTTACCGGAAAAAGGATATTGCCAAGCCGGTCATCGGGGTGGTAAATTCCTGGAATGATATCAATCCGGGGCACAAACCGCTGGCCCAATTGGCAGGGTATGTTAAAGAGGGAATCTGGGCCGGCGGGGGAACACCGGCCGAGTTTGGCGTGCCAGCCCCCTGCGACGGTATGGCCCAGGGCGGAGGCATGCATTATGTGTTACCCCAGCGGGACCTGATTGCCGCGTCGATTGAAGCAATGGTTGCGTCCCACGGCTTTGACGGGCTGGTTTTCCTGGGCTCCTGCGATAAAATTATCCCGGGGATGCTGATGGCGGCGGCCCGCCTGGACTTACCCTCGCTGTTTCTGACTGCCGGGGCCATGCTGCCTTACCGGGAAGGAGAGCAGATATATTGTACAGCCGATCTGAAGGAGGCTATTGGCAAACGTAAGAGCGGAGCGATCGACGAAGCGACCTTTGACCGGTGGCGGACCAAGATGTGCGCTTCTGGCGGCACCTGTTCCATGTACGGGACTGCCAATACGATGGCTGCGTTTCTCGAAGCGGCCGGGATTGCTCCTTTTGGGTCGTCCACCATGCTCTTCTGTGACGGCGCTAAGGTCCGGCAGGCAAGAGATGTAGGCGAACGGATCGTGGAGCTGGTCCGGAAGAATAAGCGGTTTTCCTGTTTTGTAAGCGACGCTGCCCTGGCCAACGGCATCCGGCATATCTCCGCCACGGGAGGCTCCACGAATGCCGTACTGCATACCATGGCCCTGTCCCGGGTGATGGGATCAGGCCTGACGTTGCAGCAGTTTGATGAGCTTCAGGCCTCTGTGCCGGTAATTGCCAAGTTCAAGCCTTCCTCGGAATTTAATATCAGTGATTTTCATCAAGCGGGGGGAGTACCGGCCGTGCTGGCCACTATCCGGGATTCGCTGGAACTCAATGTCCCTCTGGCCATGGGCGGGACTTTACGGGAGTACCTGGACAGCTATCAGGGACCCATCGACCGTAAGATCATCCGTTCCTGCGCCGAACCCTGGCAGCAGGGCGGCTGTTTTGCCATCCTTGCAGGCAATCTGGCGCCGCTGGGAGCGGTAGTAAAAAAGAGCGGCGTTGATCCCAAAATGTACCGGCATGTGGGGCCGGCCGTTGTTTTTGATTCCGAGGAACAGGTCCGGGATTATCTTTTGCATAAGCAGGTGGAACCGGGTTCGGTGCTGGTGATCCGCTACGAGGGACCCCAGGGCGGACCGGGGATGCGCGAACTGTCAATTCCTGCCGCCATGCTGGTGGGAATGGGGCTCCATACCTCGGTAGCCATGATTACCGACGGGCGCTTTTCCGGAGCGACCCGGGGCCCCTGTGTCGGGCATATTGCGCCCGAGGCCTGGGCCGGCGGCCCGTTGGCCCTGGTGCAGGACGGCGACATTATTGAAATTGATCTGGCAGCAAAAAAGCTCGAACTGTTGGTTAATCCCGCGGAACTGGAGCGGCGGAAAGCAGCAGTCCGGCGACCCAAACGGTGTCTGAAAGGCGTGCTGGCAGCTTACCGGGCCGGCGTCGGCGGCGCCGATGAAGGTGCGGTCTGGCTATATCGGGATGAACCCTACTTTTAAATAATACTCCGGGGCGAGGGACAATCCCCGCGTTATGTGACCTTAAAAACTTAGCTGATGAAACAACGCACTATTTATAATAACAGAATAATAAGGAGGTTTTCTCATGGATAATACGACCAAAGCCCAGGATTTGCTAGCCGGCGCCATCGATTTTCATATTCACACCGGCCCGGATGTCTTTCCCCGCCTGTTAAGCGACATTGAAGCCGCCCGGCAAGCCAAAGAGGCCAAGATGAAGGCCATTCTGCTGAAGAGTCATGTAACCTCTACTGCTGACCGGGCCAAGATAGCCAGTGAAGTGACCGGTTTTCCCGTCTTCGGCGGTATTGCCTTAAACCTGCCGGTAGGCGGCGTCAATCCGCAGGCGGTGGAGATGGCTTTGCGCATGGGCGCGACAGAGGTCTGGATGCCGACTATTCATGCCGAACATTATCTGCGGGAAGTTGACAATGTGCCCATGTTCGCAAAACTAATCAAGTCCGGAATCAAAGGAATCCGGCTGCTTACTGAAGACAAGGCGTTAAAGCCGGAGGTCCGGGAGGTTCTGGCGCTGATTGCGGAATATGACGCCGTACTGGCTACCGGTCATATTTCTATCGAGGAGGCCATGCTATTGGTGCCGGCGGCGAAAGCAGCGGGCGTTAAAAAAATTGTGGTAACACACCCGACTTCGCCGATGGAGAAATATTCAATTGCCGATATGAAAGAAATTATCAGTAAAGGCGCCACCATGCTGGAACATGTGGTCAATGATATTACCCATCAGATGCGAAATCCCATAGCGCCGTCGGTTATAGCCGATGCTATCAAGGCCGTTGGTGCGGAGGCGACGATTATGAGTACCGACAGCGGTCAGAAAATTAACCCGCCACCCACCGTTTCAATGGTGAATTTCATTAAGGAAATGCTGGACCTGGGAATTTCCGAGCAAGAAATCCTCATCATGACGCGTGACAATCCGGCCCGAATGCTCGGGATTTAGGCGCGGCCGGTTATCCCGCCAGGCAAGTACCCATATTCCGGACTAATCTATGTGGTTTGCTGGGGCATATATTGGCTCTGCGGAATACAGCAAAACTTCCGGTGGCAGCACCAGAGAATGAGAATTAGTTGTTGGGATTTAGTTATACTACAGCCGCGGACACAGTCGTTTATGTTTGGTGGTTCATGCCCCATACGATATGTTGCCACTAGTTTGCCGGGAAGTTACACCCAATGAAAACTAGGGGGTAGATTTCTATGACTACGACTGAAGCCAAGACTGGCACGGAATTTGCCAGGCCTACCAATATACGCTGGCTAGGTGCCATTCTCGTCTTTTTTGTCAGTTTGGTTTGTTATCTGGATCGGCTCGTATTTTCTGTAAACGCTTCGCCGATTATGCAGTCGCTGTCAATTACGCCGGTTCAATACGGCATGATCATATCGGTGTTTTCCATCGGCTACTTTGTTGTGCAGCTTCCGGGCGGGATGCTGACGCAATATCTGGGCACCCGCCTGGTGGTAGCCGCTTCGCTGGTCGTCTGGTCGGTCTTTACCGCCCTGACCGGCGTAGTTAATTCTTTGACAGGCATGTATATCGTGCGTTTTTTCTTTGGTGTAAGTGAGGCCCCGGTTTTTCCGGCCGCCAATCAGTTTTTTGCCGACTGGCTGGCCAAGGGGGAAAGGGGCCGGGGAACGGCACTGATGAACGGCGGCTGTTATTCTGCCAATATTTTCGGACCGCCGCTGGTTGTGTCCATCGTAACCGTAGTAGGCTGGCAGGGATCTTTCTTTGCCTGCGGTGTTCTTGGCATCCTGATCGCCAGTACCTGGTATGTGTATATGCGCACCCGGCCGGCGGAGCATCCTGCTGTCAATGCCCAGGAGCTGGCCATCATCGCCGAGAGCGCCGCTGTGGCCACCGAAGGTGCGAAGGTGAAAATTCCCTGGGCGTTCCTCTTGCGGCAGCGCTCTTTCTGGGGAGTTGCCTTGGGCGGCTTCGGCACCCTGTGGAATGTTCAGTTCTTTAACTATTGGCTGCCGTATTATCTGCAGGCGGCTAAAGGGCTGTCCTTTAAGGATATGGGCTATTATACAGCCGTACCCTGGATTTTTATCGTAGTCGCTGTTTTCACATCCGGGACCTTAAGCGACTTTCTTATTAAGAAGGGGCTGCCCCGCTTTTGGGCCCGCAACATGGTCTGTGTCACCGGGCTGGGCCTTTCGGCCATTGCCCTCATTGCCAGCACCTATGCCGAAGCCGTTGTGGCCAACATCCTGTGGCTCAGCCTGGCCCTGGGGATGGCCGGTGTAGCCCAGACGCTGATGTGGGCCATTATGACAGAGATTGGCCAGCAGCTTACTTCCGTTGTCAGCAGCTGGATGAACACCTGGGGCTTTATTGCCGCTACTATCGTGCCTACCGCCGCACCGATCATTGCCAGGGACTACGGCTGGAATCAGGTGCTGATTATGAACGCGCTGGTGATGGTGATCGGGATAACCGGCTTTCTGATGATAAAGACCGAGCGGCCGTTATATGAGCCTAAGCAGAGTCTATAGTTTTAAAATATAGTGTGGCCGACAGGAGGTTTTCAATTTGACGGACAGGGAACGAAAAGTGCTGATCGCCGAACCTATTAACGGTTCCGAGTATACTTATGATTATTTGCGCGAAATGGGTTGTGAGCTCATTATCGGGCCGCATGTGTCGCGTTCCCAGGAGGGTTATACGGAAGAAGAACTGATCCGCTGGGGTAATGAAGTGGATGCGATCATCGGCATGTCGCGGGAGAAACTGACAAAGCGGGTGCTGGCCGGTGCCGACCGGCTGAAGGTCATCTGTAAATACGGCATGGGCGTTGACCATATTGATGTTAAGACGGCTACGGACAAAGGCATCCTGGTAACCAACGCCCCGGTCCATAATCAAAGTGTCGCGGAATTTGCCATTGCCGCCATGCTTGCCGTCTATAAAAAGATTCCCCGCAATGAGCGGTATATTAAAGCCGGCGGCTGGCGGGACGATTCGGCTACCGGCGCCGATCTGCTGGGAAAAACTGTAGGCCTGCTGGGCTTGGGCGCTATTGGCAAACAAGTGGCGAAACGGCTGCAGGGCTGGGA
>JAEZQV010000444.1 GCA_023441125.1 Bacillota bacterium | reverse complement strand
CTTGTAGTGGTCGCCGCCCAGCCAGACTTCGGTAATGTTTTTGTATTTTTTGTTTTCGGCGATTTCTTTGGGGCTTAGATGGCAGTGATAGTCCAAAATCGGCATGTGCTTAGCATAGGTATGGAATAACGTTTCTGCAGTTTTGTTGGTCAGTAAGAAGTTTTCATCCATAAACGCTTTCATAATATGCCTCCCATGTATGAGTTAACAATATTATCTTAATCATAATCCGATAATTCGAACAAGTGTTATTGTATTTTTATAGAAGTTATTGTGATTTTTTTAGAAAGTAAGTTTGACCGGCATGGCTGGTATTAATTTCTCTGAATTTGTGCTATGCTTAAAAGATATACTTTGGTTTGCCGATGGCTTGAGGAGTTGGTGCCATGTTTAACAGGCTGCTCTTTTTATTCTGGGGACTTTTTTTATTTGCGCTGGGAATTGTCATGACGGTCAACAGCAATCTGGGGACAGCGCCCTGGGATGTTTTGCACCTGGGATTGACAAATTATTTTCCGCTCACTATGGGGCAGGCATCCCAGCTGACCGGCAGTATGGTCATTGTCATCGGCTGGCTGCTGGGGGTCAAACCCGGGTGGGGCAGTTTGGCCAATATGTATTTTATCGGCTTGTTTATTGATATGCTGCTGGCTGCCGGCTGGATTCCGGTGCCCCATGCCTGGGCGGTTAGGCTAAGTATGCTGCTGGCCGGCGTCTGGTTAATCGGCTGGGCCAGTTATTTTTATCTGTCGGCGGCCTTTGGCGCCGGGCCACGGGATAGTTTTATGGTGGGGGCGGTGCAGAAGACCGGCTGGCCGGTATGGAAGATCAGAACCGTAATCGAAACCAGTGTGGCTGCGCTTGGTTATTTTTTAGGGGGACCGGTCGGTATCGGGACGGTTATCATGGCTTTTACTCTGGGACCTTCCATCCAGTGGGCTTTCAGCCTCAGGGGACGGCGGGCGCAGGATATTGCGCATGACTCCCTTAGGTTATGGGGGAAACAACCGGCGGTAAGTGACCGGTCAGACTAACGGTTTGAAAGGATGAGTGCATTTTGCGTACCAAGTCGGAGCAAGGCAAGGAGCGATTAACAGGGATATTGTCGGCGGCCGGCGCCTATTTGCTATGGGGGATACTGCCTGTTTACTGGAAACAGCTGACGCAGGTGCCGGCTTATGAAATTCTGGCCCATCGGGTTGTCTGGTCTTTTTTCTTCATGTTTGCCGTTATTTTGGCAACACGGAGCTTCCGGGCGTTTTGGACGGAAACGGTACAGCTGGGGCGTAATCCCCGGAAGCTTGCCGGGCTGATCATTGCCTCGGTTTTAATTAGCGCCAACTGGCTGATTTATATCTGGGCCGTTAATGAGAATCGCGTAATTGAGACCAGTCTGGGGTATTATATCAATCCACTGGTTAATGTACTGCTGGGAATCGTGGTGCTGAAAGAAAAATTATCTCTGTGGCAGGGTGTTTCCTGCGGGCTCGCTGCCACCGGCGTCCTGATTATGGCGGTAAACTTTGGCGCGGTGCCCTGGGTATCCTTGTCCCTGGCGTTTACGTTTGCCTTCTATGGCATGTGTAAAAAAATCCTCGGCCTTAGCGCGGTAACCTCTACAACCCTGGAGACGCTCATTGTTTCGCCGGTGGCGGCGGCTTACTTGTTGATTCTGGCCGGGCACGGCAGCGGCGCATTTAGTTTTACCGCCCAGACGACCACCTGGTTTTTGGTGGGGGCGGGCGCGGTAACGGCCACGCCCTTGCTGCTGTTTGCCAGCGGCGCCAATCGTCTGCCGCTCAGTCTGCTGGGGTTTACCCAGTATTTGTCACCCACGATTACCTTGGTAATTGGGGTAGTTATCTATCATGAGGCGTTTACCCAGGTTCATATGCTGGCCTTCGGTTTTATCTGGCTGGCGTTAGCTGTATTTTCCCTGGCGAAGACGAGAATTTTCACTAATATTGCAGTCTATTTCGCCGACCTGCGCAAACCCCACGGCGACAGACCGGAAAAAGCTTGACAAGCCGGTTGATTTTGCCTAATATTATTATCAATATAACATTGATTTTGTGACACCGAGGTCGCTTCCCTTATTATCGCGGGGAAGCGCCTTTTTATTTCCCCGCCCCATGGTTTCCGGCGCATGGCGCAATAAGAATTAAGGAGGATAATCAATTATGAACAAACCCAAGCAGCACATCTTTGTCTGTACCAGTTCCCGGCCTAATGGTCAGCAGAAAGGCCATTGCCACACCAAACAAGGTGTCGAGATTATGATGAAATTCCTGGAGGAAATCGAAGAGCGGGAGTTAGGCGGGGAAGTGTTTGTCACCAATACCGGCTGTTTTGGTATTTGTGACAAAGGGCCGATTGTTGTAGTATATCCGGACAATATCTGGTATGGCTCAGTCTCGCCCGATGATGTGGAGGAAATTATGGACAACCACATTGAGGGCGGAACGCCGGTAAAACGCCTGGAGATTTAAAAAAGTAAAGACATTCTGTTAAAAACTCTTCTAATAGTTGACAATCATCAGAAAAGTATGTAAAATTTTAAAAAGCGACAGTGTAATATTGTAAATTTTAAAAAGAACAGGCCTATTTAGATTAGTTTCTAAATAGGCTTTATTTAAGAACTTATGATCAATATGATTAAGGGGAGGGGAACAGTAAAAAAAAACAACGACTGCTATATAGCCCGCATGGAGGATTTTATGTTTTATGCGGTGCATATATGGATTGAAAAAATTGAGGAGTGGTTTACGTGAAGACAAGATGGTTGGTTCTGGTTGTGCTGGCAATGTTTGCAGCAGTTGTTGCCGGTTGCGGATCGTCGGGCGACGCCAATGTTATCAAGATTGGCAACGCGGTCGCTTTAACCGGCGATAATTCCACCTGGGGACAGGCTGAGAAGAACGCCCTGGAAATGGAAATTGAAAAAATCAACGCGAAAGGCGGTGTGTTAGGCAAAAAACTGCAATTGGTGGCGTATGACACCCGGGCAGATGCGACGGAAGGCGTAAACGTAACCAAGCGGCTGATTAGTGATAAAGTAGTTGGCATTATTGGCCCGGGGCAGAGCGGGGTGGCTATTGCCATGACTTCCGTCACCGAACCCGCTAAAGTTGCTTTCATTGCAACCTCGGCAACCAATCCGAAGGTTACTGTCGATGACAAGACGAATAAAGTAAGAAAGTATGCCTTCCGGACTTGTTTTATTGATCCGTTCCAAGGCACTGTGGCCGCCCAGTTTGCCGCTAAAGAGCTGAAAGTTAAAACGGCTGCTATCGTCTATGATGTTGGCTCCGATTACTCAGCCTGGCTGGGCAAATATTTTACGGCCGAATTCGAAAAGCAAGGCGGTAAAATTGTCGCCAACGAAGCTTTTCGCTCCGGCGAGCTTGATTACCGGGCTATCTTAGGCAAGATCAAAGAAACAAATCCGGAAGTAATTTTTATTCCCACCATGCAAAAAGAAGCGGCTCTGGTTATGAAGCAGGCAGCCGACCTTGGCATTAAAGCCAAATTTATGGGCGGCGACGGCTGGGGCAGCCCGGACCTGATCACCCTGGGCGGCTCGGCGGTGGAAGGCGCTTATTTTGTGAACTTAGCCAGTATGGATGACCCGGATATTCAGAATTTTATCAAAGAGTACCAGACCAAGTACAAGGCCGACCCCATTATGCCTAATCCCGTAATGGCCATAGACGCCTTGTATGCCCTGATCGATGCCATGAATAAGACCAACAGCACCGATCCGGCTAAAATTGCCGAGCAGCTGGAAAAAACCAAGGACCTCCAGGTGCTCAGCGGCAAGCTGACCATTGATCCCAATACTCATGATCCGTTGAATAAGCCGGCCATAATTCAGGAAGTAAAAGACGGCAAGTTTGTATTTAAATCCAAATTTGTCACCCAGTAACGACCGGTTAGGGACGGCGAGGATGCTTCATCCTCCGCCGTCCCTATATACTTAAGGAGATGGCGCAATACATGTTAATTCAAACATTGGTTACCGGACTTGCTATCGGCGGCATCTATGCCCTTATGGCCGTCGGTTACTCGCTGGTATTCAGCATTTTAAACTTCAGTAATTTTGCGTATGGTTCGATTATTATGCTCGGGGCCTATACCGGTTATTATTTATTGATGCAGGCCGGCGCGCCCCTGTATGTGGCTATTCTCGGCTCAATTGCCGGGGCGGCCATATTATGCCTGCTTAATGAACGGCTGGCTTACAGTACCTTAAGGAAACGCAACGCACCTTCGCTGTATTTCATGATTAGCGCGATGGGGACCTCCATTTTTTTGGAGAACTTTGTTTATGCCACCGTCGGTTCCCGCTTTTATGCCTTTCCGGAAGTATTAACCAAACAAAATATCAGTTTTGGCGGCGTATCCATCGGCCTGCTGGATGTGTTTGCCATTGTCTTTTCCTTTACCGCGATTTATGCCTTGCATTATTTTTTGCAAAACAGCAGGACAGGAATTGCGATCCGGGCTGCTTCCTATGACATGCAGGTCAGTCAGCTCAACGGTGTCAACATTGCCCGCGTAATCGGCTGGGTGTTCCTTTTGGCCGGAGCTCTGGCAGGTATCTCCGGCATGTTTTTGGGTATGAAATATATGGTCTATCCCACTATGGGCTGGATTACAAATAAAGCTTACATTGCCGCGGTAATCGGCGGCTTGGGCAGTCTGCCGGGGGCCGTTGTCGGCGGACTGCTCTTAGGCGTTCTGGAAACCTTTGTTTCGGCCTATGTGTCGTCTGTTGTCCGCGATGTATTCAGCTTTTCCCTGTTGGTAATTTTGCTGCTGGTGCTGCCGACCGGTTTGTTCGGCAAATTTCTTGAGGAAAAGGTATAACAGAATATGGCAGAATATATTAGCGGTGTAATAACCTTTAGTTTAATTTATGTTATCGCCACGGTCGGCCTGGCGATTTTTACAGGCTTTACCGGCCTATTCTCGCTGGGGCATGCCGCCTTCTTTGCTATTGGCGCCTATACGGCCAGCATTCTAACCTACTTTTATGATGTAAACTACTATCTGGCGTTAGCGGCCGGAACGGCTATGGCGGCTGCGGTTGGCGCCGTTATTGGTTATCCTACCCTGCGGGCCAAACTGCGCAGTGATTATTTCGCTATTGCCACCCTGGGCTTTGGGGAAGCGATCCGGGTTTTGCTGGAAAACCTGGAGATTACCCAGGGGGCACGGGGACTGCCCGGCATTGCCAACGAAACTACGCTAACGGTAGTAATCGCTGCCACGGTTCTTGTAATCTGGGTTGCCCGGAATTTTGTCTATTCCCGTTACGGGCGGGCCGCCATTGCCGTCAGGGAAGATTTCGTGGCGGCCGAAATGATGGGCATCAACCTGTTTCAGGTACGGATACGGTCGCTGGTATTTAGCGCCATGACGGCCGGACTGGCCGGCGGCCTGTTTGCCCATTATGTTTCCTTTATTCAGCCCGGTATGTTTACTTCTTACTTATCCACCCAGCTGACCGCCAGTGTAGTGGCCGGCGGCATGGGCAGCATTACCGGGCCGGTCATTGCGGCGGTATTATTTGTGGCGATCCCTGAAGCTCTCCGCGTAGCCAGCATGTGGCGACTGGTAGCCTATGGCTTCCTGCTGGTGGCCATCATGGTCTTTAGGCCGCAGGGGCTGTTTGGCTTTCGGGAAATTTCCTTCAGCAGCATTCGCCGTTTGTTCGGAAAAGGGGTGGCCCAATGAGCATTTTGGAGTTACGGGCGGTAACCAAGGCTTTTGGCGGCATTATGGCCTGCCGGGATGTCAGTTTCAATATTAAAGAGGGACACATCATGGGACTGATTGGGCCCAACGGCGCCGGTAAAACCACGATGTTTAATCTGATTACCGGTGTGTATGCGCCAACCAGCGGCAGCATTCTATTTGCGGGCCGGGAGATTGCCGGTCTGCGGCCTGATAAGGTAGCGGCGCAGGGAATTGCCCGTACTTTTCAGAATATCCGCCTGTTCCGCAATTTATCAGTGCTGGATAATGTTTGCATCGCGGTTGACAAACAGGTACATTATTCATTTGCGGCGGCACTCCTTAGATTGCCCGGGGTATTAAAACAGGAGCAGGAGATCCGCAAACAGGCGCTCGCGTATCTTGATGAAGTCGGCCTGGCTGATAAAGCCAAGGTACGGGCCGACAGCCTGCCGTACGGGCTGCAGCGCAAGCTGGAGATCGCCAGAGCCCTGGCGTTAAAGCCTGCGCTGCTATTGCTGGATGAGCCGGCGGCCGGCATGAACCCGGAAGAATCGCTCGATCTGGCCCGGCTGGTGCGACGGATTCATCAACGCTATGATTTGACCATTTTACTCATTGAACACCACATGGATGTGGTTATGGAACTCTGCGACAGCATTTTTGTGCTTAACTTTGGCTTAAAGCTGGCTGAAGGCAGCGCCGAGGAAATTCAAAATAACCCCGATGTGCTCAAGGCTTATCTTGGGGAGGGCTATAAACGTGTTAGAAGTTAATAAGCTTAACGTCAAATATGGTCAGATCCATGCTCTCCGGGATGTAACCCTGACCGTGCCTGCCGGTAAAATTGTAGCCGTTATCGGTGCGAACGGCGCCGGCAAATCGACGCTGCTGCTGACGTTGGCGGGATTGCTCCAGCCGGCCGGCGGCACGATTGTTTATGAAGGGCGGCCGCTGTCCACCAAAGCGTATGAGGTAGTAGGCCAGGGCGTTTGCCTGGTGCCCGAACGGCGCCGGCTGTATGCCAATCTGACCGTTAAAGAAAACCTCTTAATGGGCGCTTTTCTCCGGAAGGACAAGGCCGGCATAGCGGCTGATCTGGAAAAAATGTACCAACTGTTTCCGATTATGAAAGAACGGCTTAAACAATATGCCGGCACGCTGAGCGGCGGTGAGCAGCAAATGGTGGCCATTGCCAGGGGGCTGATGTCCCGGCCGCGCCTGCTGCTTTTGGATGAGCCGTCTTTGGGACTGGCGCCGCTCATTGTCGCCAATATGTTTGCGATCATCCGCGATATTTGCGCCCAGGGAACCACCATTCTCCTGGCCGAACAAAATGCCTATGAGGCCTTGGAGATGGCGGACGAGGCCGTTGTCCTGGAAACCGGGCAGGTTATTCTGGCGGGAGCGGGCCAAGACCTGATTGCCGATCCACTGGTGCAAAAGGCCTATTTGGGAATCAGACAGTAAGGAAAGGGGAGACAGCAGAAACAATATGAAGATAGACACATTACTTATTCACGGTGATGAAGGCGACAGCAACACCGGCGCTGCCAGCACACCGATCTATCAGGCTTCAACGTTCCGGCAGCATACTGTCGGCCAGGAAGGCGGCTATCAATATTCCCGGGGAAATAATCCGACCCGCCATGCGCTGGAACACCAGCTGGCCTTGCTGGAAGGCGGCAGCCGCGGCTTTGCTTTTGGCTCGGGCATGGCCGCCAGCACAGCCGTGTTCAACTTGTTCAGTGCCGGCGATCATATTGTCGCCAGCCGGAATTTATACGGCGGCACCTCAAGGGTGCTTGACAGAATTTTCAACCGTTTCGGCCTGACGGTAACCTACGTGGATTTTGGGGAGGTTGCCGATATTGCGGCCGCCATCACGCCGGCCACCAAAGCGCTGGTGATTGAAACACCGTCCAATCCGACCCTGATGGTAACCGATATCGCGGCCGTGGTGACGCTGGCCAGGGAGCACGGGTTACTGACCATTGCCGACAATACGTTTATGTCGCCCTATCTCCAGCGCCCGCTGGCGCTCGGGGTCGACATCGCCGTACACAGCGCCACCAAGTTTATCGGCGGCCACAGTGACGTCCTGGCAGGCGTTGTGGTGGTCAAAGACAGCAAGCTGGCCGAAGACCTGCATTTTATCCAGAATGCAACCGGCGGTGTACTGGGGCCGTTTGATTCCTGGCTGCTGTTACGGGGGCTTAAGACCCTGGGCCTGCGGATGGACCGGCAGTCGCACAACGCCGGAGTGCTGGCAGACTGGCTGCGGGCCAGAAATGATGTGCACAAGGTATACTATCTGGGGTTTGCCGACCATCCCGGGCATGAACTGCACAAGCGCCAGGCCCGGGGCACCGGCAATGTTGTTTCCTTTGATGTGGGGGCTGGCGATTTTGCCCGCAGCATCTTAAGCAAACTCAAGCTTTGCATGCTGGCTGACAGTCTCGGCGGCGTGGAATCCATGGTCAATCTGCCTGACATTATGTCTCACGGCTCGGTGCCGGCCCAGCGAAAACTGCAGATGGGCATAACTCCGAGCCTGATTCGCCTGTCGGTCGGGATTGAAGATCCGGCCGATATTATCGCTGATTTAGAACAGGCTATGAGCCGCTAACCAGAGCAAATGCCAGTGGATGCCGCCACTGGCATTATCTTTTTGCCGGCGACGCGCCCGGATGGCGCTAGTGCCGATTGCGCCATGGCTGGCATAGCAATTCGGCCGTCCTGCAGGACTTGGCACAGGCCAAGTCTTTTCTTGCCTTTAAAAAGTGGTAAATAGCGGGTATAATAATAGCTGTATGCAATCCAATAAGGGTTTTCTATTGGCGGGTGGTAGGTAAGCTTTGTTGGATACTATATAGACTATTTTTAGCGAGGTTTCAGCGATGAGTAAAATACTGGTTTTAGCCGAAAAGCCTTCTGTCGGCCGGGATTTGGCCAGGGTATTGCAATGCAATAACAAAGGTAACGGTTATTTGGAAGGACCGCAATATATTGTGACCTGGGCGCTGGGGCATTTGGTAACCCTGGCCGACCCGGAAAATTACGACGAAAAATATAAGGCCTGGCGGCTGGAAGATTTGCCCATGCTGCCGGATGAACTGAAACTTGTCGTCATCAAGCAAACCGGCAAGCAGTTTAACACCGTAAAAGAACAGCTGGCGCGCAAGGATGTCGCTGAGGTTGTCATTGCCACCGATGCCGGGCGGGAGGGCGAACTTGTCGCCAGATGGATACTGGCTAAGGCTCACAGCAGCAAGCCGGTAAAACGCCTGTGGATTTCTTCCGTGACCGACAAAGCGATCCGGGAAGGCTTCCATAGTCTGAAAGCCGGTAAAAACTACGAGAACCTGTACGCTTCGGCGGTGGCGCGGGCGGAAGCCGACTGGCTGGTCGGCCTCAACGCTACCCGGGCATTAACCACCAAGTATAACGCCCAGCTTTCCTGCGGCCGGGTGCAAACACCGACGCTGGCCATCATTGCCGCCAGGGAAGACGAAATACGCCATTTCCAGCCACGCCCTTATTACGGGATACTGGCGACTGCCGATCGCCTGAAATTAACCTGGCAGGATAGCAAAACCAAAGACAGCAAGACCTTTGACAAAGAAGCCTGTGAGAGCATTGTAAAAGGGCTGGCAGGCAAAAAGGCCGACATCATAGACATTCATAAGGTAAGCAAGAAAAGCTATTCGCCGGCTTTGTACGATTTAACGGAATTGCAGCGGGATGCCAACAAACTATTTGGCTTTTCGGCGAAAGAAACCTTAGCCATCATGCAGAAGCTTTATGAGAGCCATAAGGCCTTAACCTATCCGCGGACCGATTCCCGCTATATTACCACCGACATCGTCGAGACGCTCAAGGACCGGGTCAAAGCCTGCGACACCGGCCTCTATTCCCGGCAAATCATGAAAATACTCCAAGGGCCGTTACGGGCCGGCAGCCATTTTGTGGATAACGGCAAGGTGTCGGATCACCATGCCATCATTCCGACCGAGCAGCCGGTTCTGCTAAGCTCCTTAACCGATAAAGAAAAGAAAATTTACGATCTGGTGGTTAAACGGTTTCTGGCCGTACTTTACCCGCCGTTTGAATATGAGCAAACAACGGTTAAAGCGCAAATCGGGCCGGAAACGTTTGTGGCCAGAGGCAAAACCGTACAGGCGCTTGGCTGGCGGGAATTATACAATAGTAATCCGGCAGAAGACGAGCCTGCCGATGATATTGCCGAACAAACACTGCCCAGCCTGAACAAGGGCGACAGTTTACCGCTCCGTTCTGTTACTATGACCAAAGGGGAAACCAAGCCGCCGGTGCCGTTTAATGAAGCCAGTCTGCTGTCGGCTATGGAAAACCCGGCAAAGTATATGGCCGGTGAAAGTCAGGCCTTAAAGCAAATTATTGGTGAAACCGGCGGCTTGGGGACGGTTGCCACCCGGGCCGACATCATTGAGAAACTGTTTGGCAGTTTTGTTATCGAAAAAAAGGGAAAAGATATTTTTATTACCGCCAAGGGCCGGCAACTGCTGGAACTGGCGCCGGCGGAACTGAAATCACCGGCTTTGACTGCCGCCTGGGAGCAGAAACTCGGGGCCATTGCCAAAGGACAGCTGCAGAAACAAGTCTTTATTACGGAAATTAAAAAGTATACCAAAGACATTATTATTGGCATAAAAAACAGCCAGGAGCAGTTTAAACACGATAATATTACCCGGACCCGCTGCCCGGAATGCGGCAAATTTCTGCTGGAAGTTAACGGTAAGCGCGGTAAAGCCTTGGTTTGTCAGGACAGGGAATGCGGTTACCGGAAAAACGTCGCCCAGGTAACCAATGCCAGATGCCCCAACTGTCATAAAAAACTGGAGCTGCGGGGCGAGGGGGAAGGACGTACCTTTGCCTGCGGCTGCGGTTACCGGGAAAAGCTGGCCGCTTTTACTGAACGGCGAAAGCAGGAAAGTGAAACCAAGGTTTCTAAACAAGATGTTTCCCGCTATCTGAAGCAGCAGGAAACCGACCATCCTCCCTTCAACAATGCACTGGCCGAAGCACTTGCTAAACTTAAATTGAAATAGCAGCCGGCAGATATGCCGGTACAGGCAAAGGCGGTAATCGAGTGAGCAGGGAAATACTGATAATCAGGTTAAGTTCCATTGGGGATGTTCTTCATTGTACGCCGGTAGCCGCTTCGCTGAAAGCGGCCTGGCCGGATTGCAGAATTACCTGGCTGGTCGGCGAAGTATGCGCTGACCTTATAAAATATAACCCTCATGTTGATGAGGTACTGGTTTGGCCCCGCGAGCATTTTGACAGACATGTGCGTAACAGGGAGTGGCAGCAGGCGCTTGGCTCGTGGCGGAAGTTAAAAAAGCTGCTTGCCGCAAAATCTTTTTACGCAGTGCTGGATATTCACGGT
>JAEZQV010000344.1 GCA_023441125.1 Bacillota bacterium | reverse complement strand
ATATGCAGATGGGCTAGCTCACAGAGACTTTTGGCCAGCAGCACCTTTTTCTTTTGTCCGCCGCTAAAATCAGCCATATCTTTCTCAAATTGAACTCTGGCAAAATCGAGCTTGCGTAAAATGGTCTTAAAAAGACTCTCATCAATAGCATGAGCGGCGGCATAGTCGGTTAAACTGCCCCTAAGCTGAGACGTATCCTGGGAAACATAAGCTATTTTTAGCTGGCTTGCTTTGCGGAAAATCCCGGTATAGGTGATATCTTCACCGCAAATCAGTTTAATAATACTCGACTTGCCTGAGCCGTTTTTGCCGCACAACGCGATTCTGTCCCCCTGCTCAATCGTGAAACCGACATTCTCGCAAGCTGTCTTTTCACCGTACGATACCGCTACATCCGCAAGCTCTACCAGGCGGTCGGCATGAAAGGCAAGCTGGGAAATCTTTAACCGCTCCGAGCTTTCGATATTTTTTAATAGCTGTGACTTTTCGGCCAGCGCGGCTTGTTGTCTTGTTTCAATGGACTTGGCGCGTTTCATCATCTTGGCGGCTTTGTGGCCTATATATCCTTTATCCGGCTTACTGCCGGAAATTCTGGTCCCCAGCTTGGTTTGTTCCACTTGATCCGACCAGGCTGATGTCCGTTGGGCCGCCGTGGACAAGCGGGTAATATCCTGGCGGAGCTTTTCATTTTCGGCAAGTTCAAAGTTGTCCTGCAGCTGTTTATTGGCCCACCAGGACGAGAAATTCCCCTTTTGAATTTCGATATTGGTTTTGTTGATGGCCAGGATATGATCAACACAGTTGTCAAGAAAGGCCCTGTCGTGAGATACCAGGATGAAGCCCCGTTTGGACCGGAGATAGTCACTGACAATTTCTCTGGCCTGCATGTCAAGGTGGTTGGTCGGCTCATCAATCAGCAGGAAACTATTTTCCTTAAGGAATAGCGCAGCCAGCAGCACCTTGGTCTGCTCGCCGTTGGAAAGAGTGGTAAACGGGCGGTATAAAACCTCCTCCGCAACCTGCAGCAGGGAAAGTTCGCGCATAACCTGCCATAAAAGGTAATCCGGATAGATGCTGTCGATTACATCCAGGGTATTATCAGCGGGATTAGCTACTGTGAACGGAAAATATTCGAAGTTTACTTGGGCCGAGATCGTACCCCGGTATTCATAGTTGCCCAGCAGCAAGTTGAGCAAGGTAGTTTTGCCTCTGCCATTCCGGCCGGTGAAGCCTAATTTCCAATTTGTATCGATTTGAAAACTCACGTTTTCAAAAATGGTATCATAACTGCCGTCATAGCTAAAAGTCAAATTGGCAATGTTGATTAACGACATAATAATCCTCCTGTATAAAAATGATAAAGCTGCAAGAAAGTTACTTCTTGCAGCTCATAAATACAGCAAAGCCAAGCCCGGCAGCTGGGCATGACGAGGTTATATCGCTGAGTTGAAAAGAATTAGTAACTTTCCTGCCCGGGTATAACAAACCAAGCGGCATGTTCCGCTCTCCTGCTTTTGTTACACTGAGTACCGGCAAGAAAAATTACATCTCTTCAACTCCAATCTTTTTTCATTGTAAATACTATAGCATACGGCTTTGCGGAATTCAACACGCAAAACCTGCCAGGACCGGGATGAACCAACGCAAGGAAACGAAAGAACCGTCCCCCTGTTTCCCCACCCCTTGTTTCCTGTCTTTGAATAATTATTGCCAGCGACAGGTAAAACTGGTATATAAGGAATACTTTTACGGAGAACTGTCATAATGCACCAACAGGTACAACAGCAACCAGTGCGTCGCCCCAAGGGAATGATGAATTCTCTGGCTACAAATTTTTTTCACCTGCGCAATCCCTATACGATCGCCTGGTGGTCGCTTGCTTACCCTGGCTTCGGGCATATTAGTATGGGCAGCTATATCAGTGGCTTTTTGCTGTTTTTTTGGGAGATGCTGGTCAATACCCAGGCTAAAGTCAATTTGGGTATTCTCTATACTTTTACCGGCCGTTACGACATGGCAAAGGAAATCGTCGACAACCGCTGGCTTCTGCTGTACGCCCCGGTATTTATCTTTGCCGTATGGGACAGTTATCGCCGGGCGATAAAATTTAACCAGTTTGCGCTACTGGCAGACCGGGAAGAACAGGTAATCCAGCCGGTAAGCATCTCTTTTATGGAAGTAAACGTGCTGGATAAGCGTTCCCCCTGGGTGGCGGCAGTATGGTCATTAATTGCCCCGGGTCTGGGCCATCTGTATACGCATCGGTTACCTACCGGGTTCTTTCTGCTGGCATGGTGGATAGCCATTGTCTATTTCTCTCATCTGTTACAGGCTATCCAATATACGGCTGTGGGTTTGTTCGAGCAGGCCAAGCTGGTGGTTGACCCGGAATGGCTTATCTTCCTCCCGTCGGTTGTAACTTACGCAGCCTACGATGCCTATGTAAATACGACCGAATATAACCGCCTGTTTTCCAAAGAGCAATCCGTCTACTTTAAAAAGAAATATCAAAGCCCTGCTTTCCAAATGCCGACTAAGGTGGGAGCCGAAATGTATATAACTGCCGCGTTTGACCACGCGCTGCTGAACGAAATTGCCATCTCGGAACTGAAACAAAAAGGCATACCCGCAGACAATATCTGTGTCATACCGATGAATGCACCGCAGAAAGAACGGCAGTTAATGGATAGTATCCACCGGGCGGACGGACTGAGCATGTTCGACCTTGCCGCTATTTTGGGCACTGTTTTTATGCTCTTCGGGGTGATGTGGGGCTTTATGTGGACCTGGGGACCGATTGCCTGGGGTTTGATCGGATTAGCTTTGGGTGCGGCCTTAGGTTTCGCGTTCAAGTATGGCTATTACCGGCTGTATGCTCACAAACAGCCGCCGGCAGGAAAAACAACAGAACTGTTAATCATCGTAAGCTGCCAAAGGTCTGAGGCGGAAATGGTGGAAAGGGTGCTTGCCGGCCATCTCGCGCTAAGCATTGGGCGAAAGGAATAAAGCAATTCCTCTGTTAAGCCAGGAGCATTTAGCTCATGCACGAAAGCAAACAGGCCGGTGCAACCGGCCTGTTTGCTGAACCTTAAGCTATATTCTTTCCACAATGGTGGCAACGCCCTGGCCGCCGCCAATGCACAAAGTAGCCAAGCCTACTTTTTTGTTATTGCGCGCCAGCGCATGCAGCAGGGTGACCAGAATGCGCGCGCCGCTGGCGCCGATCGGATGGCCCAGCGCAATGGCGCCGCCGTAAATATTTACCCGGTCCTGGGGAAAAGCCAGTTCTTTGCCCACGGCCAAAAATTGGGCCGCAAACGCTTCGTTGGCTTCAATAAGCTCAAGGTCACTTACCGTTAAGCCGGCCTTGCTTAAGGCTTTGCGGGTGGCCGGCACCGGCCCGACGCCCATGATGCTGGGGTCTACGCCGCCGGAGGCGTAGGCGCGGATTCTGGCCAGGGGTTTGATGCCCAGTTCTTTGGCTTTGTCGCCGGCCATAATTACCAGGGCGGCCGCGCCGTCATTGATGCCGGAGGCATTGCCGGCGGTAACGGTACCGTCCTTTTTAAAGGCAGGTTTTAATTTGCTCAAAGTTTCCAGGGTGGTGCCGGCGCGCGGGTATTCGTCGGTATCCACAACGATATCGCCTTTTTTCGTTTTAATGACAACCGGAGCTATCTCCTGTTTAAATACACCGTCAGCAATAGACTGGGTGGCTTTACGCTGGGAATCGGCTGCCAGCTGGTCCTGCTCCTGGCGGGTAATGCCGTATTTTTCGGCGACATTTTCCGCGGTGATGCCCATGTGATAATCATTAAACGCGCACCACAGGCCATCCTGGATCATAATGTCGGTAACCTTGGCGTTGCCCATGCGGTAGCCCCAGCGGGCCTTTGTATCTAAAAGATACGGCGCATTGGTCATGCTTTCCATACCGCCGGCGACAATAATGTCGGCGTCCCCGGCGAGAATAGCCTGGGCGGCCAGGTTTACGGTTTTCAGGCCTGAACCGCAGACTTTATTGATGGTATAGGCAGGTGTTTCCACGCTAAGGCCGGCTTTTACAGCGGCCTGACGGGCGGGATTCTGTCCCAGGCCGGCCTGCAGGACATTGCCGAAAATAACTTCATCGACGGCATCTTTCGCAATACCGGCCCGCTCTACAGCTTCGCCGATAATATGCGCCCCCAATTCCACTGCCGACAAGGCCGACAATGAACCGTTAAAGCTGCCGATGGCTGTGCGTACGGCACTGGCGATGACTACTTCTCTCATGTGCTAAACCTCCAAATTATATTAGTTATGGAAACAGGCAAATTCCAGTTATGCTTAAAAGAAATGCAGGCCAACGACAAAAATGATGCCGGAGAACAATAAGGCGGTAACGCAATAGCCCATAATGTCGCGTACGCCTAACCCGGCGATGGCCAGGGCCGGCAATGCCCAGAAGGGCTGCGCCATATTCATCCAGGCTTCTCCGTAAGCGATGGCCATGGCCGCCTTCCCCAGGTCGGCGCCCAGCGCCTTGGCGGCCGGGATAACGAACGGTCCCTGCACAACCCAGTGTCCGCCGCCGGAAGGAACGGCAAAGTTAATCAGCGCCGAGCTGAAAAAGGCCATAATCGGGAAAGTTTCCGCGGTGGCCACATTCACAAACCAATTGGTAATAATGCCGCCCAGGCCGGAATGTTCCATCATGATCTGAATACCGGCATAAAACGGGAACTGAATCAGGATGCCGGCTGTGCCTCTGGCGGCGGCGCTGATAGCCCGGGCGTACGCCATCGGCGTTTTGTGCAGCAGCATGCCGGCGGCCAGGAACAACAGGTTAACGGTATTTACATTCACGTCAAAGCCTTTTTGGGCAAAATACGCACCAAGGTAAACAAAGCAGAGCAAACCGACAATCCAGGCCAGAATACGGCTTTCTTCCAGTTTTTCCGCCCAGGTTGCATCCGGTCCCAGCACTTTGGCGACCGAGGCCTCTTCTTTTAACAGCGCCGGGTCGATAGCCACAATTTCATCTTCCTTCGGCAGCATCATGCGGGCCATCAACGGTACGGCAATGACTAAGGCGACGGTAATAAAAATGTTATAGGGCGTAAACAGGGTTTGGGAGATAGGGATAAGTCCGGCTACTTTTTCCATAGGGTTGCCGGCAGTCGCCGCAACTAGCGGCACCGAAGCCGACAGGCCGCCGTGCCAGCTTAAAAAGCCCATATAGGCAGTGGCAATTAAGAGCCGGTAGTCGCATTTGGGAATGCGGCGGGCCACTTCGCGGGCAAACATGGCGCCGACAACCAGGCCAAAGCCCCAGTTAATGACGCAGGCCACCGCTGAGGCAAAGCCCACCAGCATAACGCCCTGCGCCGGTGTTTTGGCCACCGAAGCCAGGCTGGTCATGGCTTTTTTTACCGGGCCCGAGCTGGCCAGGGCATGGCCGGTAACGAGCACCAGCGCCATCTGCATGGCAAAGGCCAGCAGGTTCCAGAACCCTTTGCCCCACATATTCACCATGTCCATGGCCGAATGCGGCGTCATGGTAATGCCCATTATAAACGTCAGGATGGTAAGCAAAATTGCGAATACGAGCGGGTCGGGCAAATATTTGTTGACGATATTGGTAAAAAAGCGCGAAATAGCTGCTACCATTATTCAAAGCTCCTTTATAAAATATTTTGCATAGGTTTAAGGTTAGGACTGATAATGAGGCTGGCCTCCGTGCGGGCCTGGACAAACTCGCCATCAACGCCGGGGGCGGTTTCCTCCAGCACAATGCCGGCCGGCGTTACGCGGAATACGCCCAGTTCGGTGACAATCAGGTCGACAACGCCTTTGCCGGTTAACGGCAGCCGGCATTGTTTCAGAATTTTGGCCGATCCGTCTTTGGCAGAGTGTTCCATGGCCACGATTACTTTTTTGGCGCCGGTTACTAAATCCATAGCCCCGCCCATGCCGGGCACCATTTTGCCGGGGACCATCCAGTTGGCCAGATTGCCCTGCTCGTCCACTTCCAGGCCGCCTAGCACGGTTACGTCAACATGACCGCCGCGGATGAGCATAAACGACGTCGCGCTGTCAAACATGGCGCCGCCGGGAATAATGCCGCAGGGTTGGCCGCCGGCATTAACCAGGTTGGGATCAGGTTCGCCCTGTAAAGCGCCCAGGCCGACAAAGCCATTTTCCGATTGCAGGGTTACGCTCACGCCTGCGGGCAAATAGTTGGCTACCATGGTCGGCAGACCAATGCCCAAATTTACAACATTGCCGTTTTCCAGTTCCATAGCAACCCGTCTGGCGATCATCTCTTTTGCGTTCATGTTAGCAACCTCCTACATACACAAGCTTGTCCACGACTACGCCGGGCGTCATGATTTCATCCGGTGTAAGCTCGCCCACTTCCACCAGCTCATCGACTTCGGCGATGACTACATCGGCGGCGAACGCCATTAACGGATTGAAATTGCGCGCCGCTTGGTCATAAATCAGATTGCCGGCTTTGTCCGCCTTTTTGGCTCTGATTATAGCAATGTCGGCTCTGAGCGGCTTTTCCAAAAGATACTCGGTACCGTCGACCGTCAGTTTCTCTTTGCCTTGTTCCACTACCGTGCCTACACCGGTCGGGGTCAGCACGCCGCCTAAGCCGGCGCCGCCGCAGCGGATTCTTTCCGCCAGCGTTCCCTGCGGCACTAATTCCACGCTGAGTTCCTGGGCAATCATCTGTTTGCCGGTCTCGGGGTTGGTGCCGATGTGCGAGGCAATTACTTTTTTCGCCAGCCGGCTGACCACCAGCCGGCCTACTCCTTTGTCCGGAAAGCCGGTATCATTGGCAATCAGCGTAAGCTCTTTGGTCTCTTGTTTAAGGATTGCTGCGATCAGGGCTTCCGGTGTGCCGACCGCCAGAAAGCCGCCGACCATAATGGTCATACCGTCTTTAAAAAACGCGCCTGCTGCCTCAATACTTACTTGCTTGTTTGTCATGTTCAACCTCCTGCTATTGTGCATTCGTTTGCGTCGTCATTTGATTCCGTGCATTAATAGAGCAATATCCGTGCCAACAGAAAAACACACCCTGGCGAAACAATCGCCAAGGGTGTGTGAATAGTTAAAAAGCCGGCTGCCGGCAGGCTTCTGCCAGGCCGGTCTTAGCTAACGGCAGACCTCATTACCTCCCGGTCCAGTGCGCATACGCTTGCGCACTGGGCATTTTATTGCGCACTTACTCAATTTCGTATTCCTGAATTTTATATAAAAGCGAGCGCCGGCTCATACCCAGCACTTTGGCCGTCCTGAGCTTATTGCCCTGGTTGCGCTGGAGTGCGTCCTTGATAAGCATGCTCTCCACTTTTTTTATCATTTCCTTAAGCGTGCTGCCCTGCGGCTTTTCCAGCACCAGGGCGTCCGTCCGGCCGCTGTCGGCAATGAGCTGGCCGGGCAGGTCTTCCGTAAAAATCGTGCTGCCGGTGCTCATAATCACGGCGCGTTCGACGACATTAGCCAGTTCACGGACATTGCCCGGCCAGTTGTAGTTTTCCAGCAGCTTCAGAACTTCCGGCTCAAAACCCACGATAGTTTTCTCATTGTCCGCCGCGAACTTCTGCAGGAAAAAGCCTGCCAGCAGCTCGATATCCTCCCGGCGCTCCCTAAGCGGCGGCGCCGACAGGCACACAACATTCAGGCGGTAATACAAATCCTGCCGGAAAGTGCCCGCTTTAACCATGTCCGCCAGATTGCGGTTAGTGGCGGCCAGCACGCGGATGTCGGTTTTAACGGTCTGGTTTCCGCCAACCCTTTCAAATTCCCGCTCCTGCAGCACCCGTAACAGCTTAACCTGCAGACTCGGCGAGATTTCCCCGATTTCATCCAGGAACAAAGTGCCGTGGTCGGCCTGTTCAAAGCGCCCGGAGCGGCGCGTAACAGCGCCGGTAAATGCGCCTCTTTCATGTCCGAACAGTTCGCTTTCAAGGAGTGTTTCCGGCAGAGCCCCGCAGTTGATTTTTATGAAAGGACCGCTGCTGCGCTTGCTGTTATAGTGAATGGTATTGGCAATCAGCTCTTTGCCGGTGCCGCTTTCGCCGGTAATCAGCACACTGGCGTTGCTTTGGGCGATTTTGGCGATATCCCGGCACAGCTCTTTCATTTTGGGACTGTTGGTGATAATTTTGTCCAGCCGGTAGCTGTCCACCAGTTGCTGATTCAGCGCCACTATTTTCGCGGACATTTTTTGCAGCTGGATGGCCCGGTTGGTGAGTAATTTGACTTCCTCAATATCAAACGGCTTGATCAGATAATCAAACGCGCCCAGTTTTATGGCTTCTACGGCTGTTTCCACAGCCGCATAGGCCGTCATCAGGATGACCGGCACCTGGTTGCGCAGCTGCCGCATTTCCTTAAAGGCCGTTATCCCGTCGATGTTGGGCATGCGTATATCCATGATGATTAAATCCGGCTGATCCGCCTTGAAGCTGGCGATCGCCTCCTCGCCGCTGACCGCCGTGATCACCTGGTAGCCTTCCCGCCGTAACACAGCCGATAAAAGTTTGCGCACACTGTCTTCATCATCGACAACCAGAATGGTGTAATTGTCATTCATCTGTTTCGCCTCCGTGATGCACAACCGGAATCTCGAGGGTCACCGCCGTGCCCTGGCCCACCTCGCTTTGAATATCAAGCCGGCCATTGTGAGCGTTCATGATCCGCTGCACTACCGCCAGGCCTAAGCCGGTCCCGGCCGCTTTGGTGGTAAAAAAGGGATCGAATATTTTGCTCAGTTCGGCCTCATCAATGCCCGGACCGGTGTCTGTTATCCTGACCTGTACGGCGCCGGCCTGCTCCTGCCAGGTCTCAATTGCAATCGTGCCCTGGTCAGGAATGGCCTGAACGGCATTAATCAGCAGGTTGAGCAGCACCTGTTTCAGCTGCTCCGCGTCGCCTTCTATCCAGGGGAGGGCGGCAGCCAGCTGCAGCTTAAACTCCAGCCGGTGCCTGGTGCCGGTGTTTTTCACCAAAACCAGCGTTTCTTCAATCAGATCATTCATATCCATTGGTTTATAGTTGGCCTTGCAGTCCCGGGAAAAATACAGCAGGGTCTCAATAACCCGGTTTACCCGGTCGACCTCTTTAATAATGACCGGCATGTATTCCTTGCGTTCCGTTTCTGTGTCCGCCACCTGCAAGTACTGGACAAAGCCTTTGATGGCCGTAAGCGGGTTGCGTATTTCATGGGCAACGCCGGCCATGATCTCGCCCAAAGACGCCAGCCGCTCAGCCCGCAGCACCTGCTCTTGCAGGCGGTGCTGCTCCGTCAGATCCTTGAAGACGACAACCGCGCCGATGATCTGGTCCGTACTGTCCTTGAGGCGGCTGGTGCTGATACTGATGTGGATGCTTCTATTTTTAACCGGATAATCGGTTTCCACACCGATATAGCTGGCGCCTGTCGCCAGCGTATCCAGCAGCAGGCTGTTGAAGTGCTTGCCTTCACAGAAGATTTCCTTATAGGGCTTGTCGACAATTTCCGCGCTGGTGTAGCCGGTCAGCACTTCGGCCGACTTATTGGCACTGGTGATATTGCCGTCAATATCAACGGTAATAACCCCGTCGGCAATGCTGTGCATGATATTTTGGTTCAAAGTCTGAGCATTGAGCAGCGAGCAGGTCATGTGATTGATCGCCTCGCCAATCTGCCCCATTTCGCCTTCCAGCGGAGCAATCCGGTGATCCAGGTCAAAGCGGATCTGCTCCAAACCATTTTTGATAGTCCCGACATCCCGGATAAAGCCCCGGTTCAGCCAGAAGAACAGCAACAGACTAATGATGATGCCCAGGCTCACCGCCAGATAAATATTGCGGTCCATGGCCGCCATCTGCGCATGAATGTCGTCGGTCAGTTCGTTGGCCCAGATATAGCCGATGACTTCGCCTTGCCGCGTCACCGGCACCATGGCGTTCATAATATCCCCCCTGACCATCGGGGCAAAGCCCACCAGCCGTTCGCCGGTGCTCATCACGGTCCGGCCGGGGTGCTCGGCGCCGATCGACAGGCCGACTTTGCTGGCATAGTCGGCACTGGGACCGTAGGTAATGATGGCGTCCAGTTCTTGGCTGTAATAACCGGCGCCAACCCCGGGATAAGCGGCGGTGACCGTATCGGTATAGCTCTTCAAAGCCTCATTGAGTACTTTTATTTTAGTGGCGCGATCAGCCTGCTGCGCGTTGTTCGCCGCCAGTATTTGGTTGTAGTTCTCTCCCAGATAGGAATCCAAAAGCAGGGCAATGCCAAATAATTTGTTCTGCTTTTCCGTCAGCAAGGCGGCCTGCGTCTCCCGTTTCGCCACATAGCCGGTCAGCAGGATCGGAATGCTTACAATGATCAAAGTGAACAAGATCATCTTATTGCGTAATGTCTGCGGTAATAAATGCTTCATAAGTCACCTTCATCCAGTATTTTTCGCCGGCGGCTGGCCGTTGCACGTATGGTAACACCATAATCCGAATAGCCCGCGTCCGTCAACAAGAATTTTCGGGAAGCTTTGCTGTGGGTCAGCTTCGCAGCCAAGAAAATCTTGGCTAATGTATCCTGGCTGAAATGGATAAATCTGAGATGCTACTGAGCCCATAGGGCTTTTTCTTTACCCCTTTGGTTCATAACGGCTAGGGTCCAAGCATAGTATTTGTTAATTGACGATCAAAGGGGGAGATTCTATGATGGAAATCATTTATACAATTATTAAAGCAGTCTGTGATTACTTTCAGGCGCAGAAAAAAGAGGAACGCTTTCGCGAGATCAGAGATTATATTTATGAATCTAAGATTTGTATGGATAAAATTCGCGATTGTATGGAGATGTCAGCGCAGGAGCTTGCCTATAAAATGCTTGATGATCTCAGGACGGAAGACCGGGAAATAATAACAATCATGGTATATAAATTAATACAAGAAGGTAAATTTGATTTAGCCAAAGATTTAAATCGTCTGCTTGGCCAGGACTTCCAGTTGTCTGATGAATCGTTATATACATTAAAAGGTTATTTTAGCTGCTAGCGTCCTGTTAAAGAGATAGCTTTCGCATTGCTTTGACTTTGCCGTCCTGAGGGGGACGGCTTTTGTCATTCGTCTGAACCGAATACAGCGCTGCCTTGGCAACTTACAGTGTCCTTCCGGCAGCAGCGCCAACCCTGTTTTTTCTTGGCGCCACTACAGTGTCATAGCCCGTAATAACTCCAGGAAATGCTTACTGCTGGCCGATAGCTTGCGGTTGCGCACCCAGACAATTACGGTTTGCGTGGCTACCGTGGGTTCAATAATTTTTTTGTATAGCAGCGCCGGATCGGACATTAACCCTTCGGTGGACTGGGGAACCAAGGCCATGCCGATGCCTGATTTTGTCCAGAGAATATTAAGCACAATTCCGTCGCTTATGCAAACTATTTTGGGTGTAAAGCCGGCTTTGGCGCACCATTCCACAAACAGCGCCTTCCACCTAAGCGGCACAATAAGCGGCTGTCCGGCCAGCTCAATCAGCCGGACAGTTGCCGGGTCTTCGCCGCAGCAGCAATCATCTCTTTTCATAGCAATTACTAACGGTTCGTCAGGCAGAGCAATTGATTCATAAATACCGGAATCGAAAGGGGCCCGGATAATGCCCACCTCAATAATCCCGTTGTCTAAAAGCTCTAAGACGCGAAAGCCGTCACCTTCCCAGAGCTGAAAGGTGACATTCGGATATAGCGCGTGAAACTTACTAATCAAATTAGGCAGTAAGGCAGCTCCTGACGTCGTCACCGAACCGATGGAAATGGTACCGCCAAGACCGGAATTAAGCTCAGTCATTTCTTTGATTGTACCATCGACCAAGCCTAAAATTTGTTCTACCCGTACACGCAGCAGCTGCCCGGCTTCTGTTAGCCGTATTCGCCGGCTGCCACGCGCAAATAATTGAACCCCCAGCGTATCCTCCAGTTGCTTCATTTGTCTGCTAAGAGCCGGCTGCGCAATGTTCAGCCGCCGGGCGGCGCTGCTGATGTTCCCCTCCTCCACGATGGTATAAAAATATCTCATTTCCCGGATATCCATACGGCACCTCGTTATATACCTTTTCGGTATACAAAGTATATTTTTTTGATAATTTTATTATAGTTTAGACTGTGCTATAATTGCAACAAATCGACAAATCCGCCCGCCGCCGGGGAATAGGGTGATAGCCATTGACAATACGTTTATGATTATTGATGATGACAAAGGGTTTCGCAGCTGTATCAGCAGCATAATCAAAAAATATCATTTAGGGGTAATACTGGCTAGCTGCGGTGACGGCCTGGAGGCAGAGTCCCTGATTCGTGCATACCGCCCCGCGGTGGTGGTGATTGACTTACTGCTGCCGGGGCAGAGCGGCATTGAGGTAACGAAAAAATTGGCTGCTGCCAGGGATGAGACTGCCTTTATCATGGTATCCGCCTGCAGCAATCCAGCCCTCATTGCGCAAGCCTATTACAGCGGCGTAGACTTTTACCTGCCGAAGCCTGTTAATGTTTTAGATTTTATAGCGGTAGTCACTAAGGCCAGCAAAAGCAAAGAAGGTACGCTATGGTAAGCACGGAATGGCAGAAAAGCCTTATAATACTGTGGTCGGCGCAATTTGTCGGCATGAGCGCCGTCACCGGCGTAATTTCCTTTTTACCGCTGTTTGTGCCCCATTTGGGTGTTACCGATCCGGCGGCAGCAGCCATGTGGTCCGGTATTTTGGTTGGTGCCGCCGCTTTTTGCGCCGCGCTCGCCAACCCCTTCTGGGGAGCTATGGCAGACCGGAAAGGGCGTAAGCCGATGGTTGAAAAAGTGCTGCTTATGTTTGGACTAGTAATGATCACTATGGCCTTTGTTTCTAATGTCTATCAGCTGTTGGCGCTAAGAATATTCCAGGGACTCTGCGGCGGATTTTCAGCGGCGGCCACAGCTCTCGCCGTGAGTATGTCACCGGCAGCGCAAATAGCCTCCACTGTGGGCATCTTTCAGACTGCCCTTATCGTCGGCGGAGCGGCCGGACCTATGCTTGGCGGCCTTATCGCCGATTGCTTCGGCTACCGCCAACCCTTTATTGTGTTTGGAGCGCTTTGCCTGCTGACGCTTGTTGTCATTCACTTCACAATAAAAGAGCAGTTCACGCCTGTAACGAAAAGGAAAGAATCACTGCTAAAACAGACTTTGCACTATGTATGGTCGGTAACTGACTTAAAACTGATGCTGCTGATCCAATTTCTAGCGCAATTTGCCATACAAGGCATCGGCCCTGTTCTGCCGTTATATATCCAGGCAATGGCCACAGCCAACGCCAATCTGGCCAGCATAGCCGGAACGCTTATTGCCATCGCCGGGATAGCCAGTGCGCTCGCATCCGCCAGTATGGGGATCATAAACAGATACTTTTCCCATAAACAAATATTAATCGCGTCATCGCTATTGGGCGGACTGTCGTTTGCCGGCCAACTGGCAGCGAATGACATTATGACGTTAGCCATCTTAAGAGCCATTAACGGCTTATGTATTGGCGCAATGATCCCGAGTTCCAATACCATAGTCACGTACCTCATTCCGGAGGCGGAACGCGGCGCCGCTTTCGGGATAACAAGCGGTGCCGCCTTAATGGGCAATGTTCTGGGGCCGATTTCTGCCGGTCTGCTCTCTTTGGCCTGGGGAATTGCATCTATCTTTTGGCTGACTTCATTCTTATTTTTACTCGTCGCCGCACTACTGCTCATTCATATCAAGGGGAGCTATCCCCATGCAGCACCGGAAATATAGAAATAGTTAGCTTCATGATGTAAGGAAACAAAAGAACCGTCCCTGCGTTTCCAGACTTCTGCCTAAGCCTTATTCAAGCGGCTGCTTCTCCAAGGTCATCATCAGGAACCCGCAAAAAGCGGCGTTGTCTGCTTGCAGCGAGATATGCACCGCTTGTTTCAGCTGCAGGATTTGCTCGCGAAAGGCCTGGTAAAAGGCAAAAGTTGGGGTAGGCTGGTATTGGAGGCCGGTTAATTCGAAGTACTCTATTATCTTTTTGGCCGTGGTTGGTTTGACAAACACTTCCGTCTCCGGCCGGTAATATATCGGATAAACTGTTACCAGCGGCCATTTGGCCAGCTTGTACTCCTGCAGCAGTCCGGTCATCAACCCCAAGCCAAATTCCTGATCGCCGTGCAAAAACTCCTGCAGCCCATAGGCTAAATGCTGCTTCTCGCTGTCGCTCAGGACTTTTAGCAAATCCCTGAACCTGGGCTTTTCGAAAAGCGAAATCAAAGTGGATTGACTGACCACCTTGCCCATGGCCTCGATAATGTGGCCGGCATTGGCAAACTGCGCAACGCCGAAACTGGCCTGCGCCAGTTGCTTCATTTTGGCCACTTTGTGCTTTTTCGTCAGGGCAAGCATCTGCGGGTGGGAAAATCCGCCGGGAAACCGCCTGAGAAAAATTTCTTCGGCTTCTCTAAGCTTTGCCTGGTTCACAACTCCATCACCTCTGTCTTAGCGTTGTCCTTACACATTATTGTTCAGAACGGCAAATTCCTGCCTGGCAGGCGGAAAAATGTTTATCAACGCACCAAAAAGGATGACGGCTGTTGCTTATCACGCTACAGCCGCCATCCTTTATTTTTTAAGACTTAAGAAAACAAAAGAACCGTCCCCGCGTTTCCCGGCGGTTCTTGTTATTCCGCGGCATACGACTGCCGGCCGCGGAATGGCAGCTTGCGGTCTGCGGCCGGCTGAGCTTGCAAAACAGCCGCATCAGGATGAGCCAGCCAGTTGCGCACCAGGCCCCCAACCAGGAGCGTTCCCAAGACAATTCCGGCCGTAACCTGCAGGCCCGTGTGCCAGTCGGTCTCCACCCGGGACCAGGCTATGGCGGCTGCACAGGAATACCATAGCCAGGAAAGCCGCGGAAAGTAGAGTGACAGCAAAAAAGCCATTCCGAAGGCATGCGTCGCATGGCCGCTGGGAAAGCCGCCGGTGCCGCCGTTAGGCCTAAGATACCAGGGTTCCAAATGCAGCAGCTTAATTCCCTGGACCGAAAGCCAAACCAACAGGTCCAGGCTTAAGGTGAGTTTAACAATGCTCACCAGCCGCTGACGCCAGGCCCAGCCAATAAGCAGCAGATTGGAAAAAAGCAAAAACAGGTCGTTCCCCGTACTGCCCAGGAAGTTGCCGACAAACCAAACCGCATAATTCCCGGATGGCTGCAGGGTAAGAACCAGGATGCTGGTAGCTCCGCCTACCAGCCACGCTAGCAGCATGGCCCGGCCGAGTGGTTCCCTGTAGTCCAAGCTGGTCCGCAACGCGTTCATGAGTTGTTCCTCCCAACGATGTTATTGCCCATAGGGCAGGGGAAACTCGCCGCTAAAATTTTTGGCGTAATAAACGGCAACAGCAAACTCCGGTATGCCGGCCCGGGTTATAGGCAATGTCCCCACATACTCAATCGCCGCAAAATGCGGCCGGTACTGAGGCAGTATATTAGCCACACCGGGGCTTCGGCCAATAATGAGGGCATTCTTGCCCCGCAAGTCCGCCGGCTTGTGCCGGAAGGCAAAATGATGCGGCTCGTCGCTTAAGCATAAAACAGGTAATTTCCCGCCTAAAATATAGTCTATTTTCCCTGCCTCCATCCAGTCGGTGGCGACCACAAACTGCGCCCGGGAAGCCAAACCCTGCCGGGTAAGGTAGCCGTCAAGCCCCTGCCAAGCCAGCGCCTCAAGCGTCGGATCGCCGGCATTAAACCACTGCGGCTCAACCTGTTTCAGCCAGCCGGTGGCTGTATGGCTGCCCAGTACGGCTGCCAGCAGCAGAAAAGCAGCCACCGAACTGATCAGCCAGCCGCGGGCAATCCGGCTGCCTTTTGCCAGCCAGACACTGGCCGTGCGGCCCAGCAAAGGCATTGCCAGCAGATAACCCGGCGCCTGCCAGTGAAACAATCCCTGCGCTCCCCACAGGCTTGCGGCGGTGAACAGCACAATCGGCCCAAGGGCCAGGCAGCATAAAAACCACTGCCGGCGGCGCATCAGGTTCGCCCCGTTGCCGCCCGGTCCGGCCAAAACCCCCTGCAGCCAGGTTCCCGCTAAGGGTACCCATAGCCAGGGCAGCACCCACAGCGCCTGCCCGGCGATATTGCCCAGCAGATTGAGCGGATAAAAGCCTGTCGCCGCCCCGCGGCCGCTTTGAAACAGAAAGGATAACCAATGGTGTTCCTGATTCCACAGTACTACGGGGGCAAAGGCAAGCGCAGCCGTGCCGGCGGCGAGATAGGGCCCGCCGGTTAATAGCAGCCGGCGGTACTCTTTGGTTGTAAGCATAAACAGCAAACCGCCGAATAGCAGAAAGACCGCATGATATTTGGCCAGCATTCCCAGACCAGCCAATAAACCGAATGCCGGCCAGAGCAGCCCGGCGGAGTTGGCCGGCGGCGCAAAAAACAGCTGCGCCAATAGCAAAGCAGCCGCCAGCATCAGCAGCATCAGCGGTCCGTCAGGCAAAAGCCAGCTGCCGGTACTAAAACTGAAAACCGCCGATATGTTCAACAACAAGGCGGCATATACGCCGGCCCATTCGCCAAAAAGCTGCCGGCCAAGACAAAACATCAGCCAGGTAGTGGCGGCAAACATGCCAATGAACGGCAGCCGCAGCACCAGGGCGTTTTCGCTGCCGGTAAGGTGGGCCGTCAGTCCAATTATCCAGAAATGCAGCGGCGGATGATCAAAATAACTCAGGCTGAAAGTGCGGGCTATGGCCGCCGCGTACGATTCATCCACGCCGAGACCGGTGGTTCCGGCTAGAATGACCCGGAGGAGAGTGCCCAGCAGGATAATTAGTGTTACGAAAAATTGTGGCGATCTACTATTCATCTGGCGCTGTCTCCTGTAAAAAAATCCCGTTACGGATGCGTTAAATTTGTCTCCGGACGGATAATGGCTTGCCCTCCGGCGGCCTTCAACCGGCTTTTACCGGCTCGGAGCTGCCAGACCATCCATACGGCTTCCAGGAAAATCCGGCGCGACATTTTCGATTTTCCCGCTGCCCGCTCCGCAAAAATGATGGGGACTTCCCGAATGGTAAAGGACTGCAGGAAAGCGCGATAGGTCATTTCAATTTGAAAGGAGTAGCCGTTAGAGCGGACATCGTCCAAATCAATGCTGTTTAATACCTCCCGGCGAAAGCATTTATAGCCGCCGGTTAAATCCTTAAACGGCAGCCCCAGGATGGTACGGGCGTAGAGGCTGCCCCCCAGGCTGATCAGCCGGCGCAGAATGCTCCAGTCGGTAATGCCGCCGCCCGGAACATAGCGGCTGCCAAGTACCAGATCGGAATATTCGGCGGCAGCGAGTAATTGCTGTAAGTAGTGTGGGTTATGGGAAAAATCGGCGTCCATTTCCAGGATATATTGATACTCCCTCGCCAGCGCCCATTTAAAGCCGGCGATATAGGCGGAACCCAGCCCCAGCTTCCCCGGACGCGCCAGCAGAAACAGCCGGCCGGCATATCTGGTTTGCATAAGTTCGCGCACCACTTCGCCGGTCCCGTCGGGTGAATTATCATCCACAATGAGCACATGCAACGCTGCCGCCTGCTGATAAATAAGCGCCAGCAATTCCCCGATATTCTTGCGTTCATTATAGGTCGGTATAACAATTAGCCTCATAATTTCGGATAGACCTCTTTTCCTGCTCCAATGAACGGGTTGCTGCTCCTCATCGAGATACTGGCCAGGCCTGACGATATCACCAACGGCAAAATTATATTCCAATTCGGCTGATTATTGCTGTAATGGTATTGTCAGACGGCAGCATGCTGCGAAATTAGCTACTTTAATCATTACACATTCTGCGAGTATTTCTATTAAGTTCATGTTATTTTTATATAAAATCTGCGGGAATAGATAGTCCGCTTGTATCTTTCGGCGAACTTTGCCCGGTAAAGCTGCCTTTCTGGCAACCGTCAAAGCCTGACAGTGAAGTAGAACGCCGGCCAGGCAGGAAAATAGTGGATAAGATCGAATATTCTAAAAGTTAATGCATTGGATGTTTGGCAGATCCATTGGAGATGATTAGATTTGAGCAAAGAAAACAGTGTGCCGGTACGAAAACTGCGAAGACTAAACCAGGCAGTCCCTGCGAAACAGTCTCATAAACAGCAACCGCATGAATTTGCCGCAATCAGATATCTGTACGAGCTCAGTACCCGTCCGGTCAGCCCGGGTAACCTTAAAAAAGTAATGGCGGAAATTCTGGACACGGCAATTACATTATCCGGCGCCGATATGGGTGCCATCCAGTTGCCTAATGAGCAAGCAGGTACGCTCGAAATCAGTGTCCACCAAGGCTTTCAGTCGCCTTTTCTGGATTTTTTTGCTAATATTTATCTCGGCTGCAGTGGTCATGCTCCCTGTGGCGTAGCTTATGAACAGCGGCAACGGGTCCTTGTCGAGGATGTGAGAAAAAGTCCTATTTTCACCGGCACCCCCGCCCTCCCCGTCTTACTGGCGGCAGGGGTAATGGCCATTCAGGCCACACCGTTAATCAGCCGGGATGGGCTGCTGGTAGGCTTGTTGAGCACCCACTACCGCCAACCGCTTCAACAGGATACGCTCAACTTGCATTTCATCGATCTGCTGGCCTGTCAGGCTGCCGATATCATTGTCCAGGTTCAGGCCGAAGCCGCCCTCCGGGCGAGTGAAGAAAAATACCGTCTCCTTTTCGAGTCCATGTACGAAGGCTTTGTGTTGATGGAAATGATTTATTCCGAATGCGGCGAGGTCCTTGACCTGCAGATTCTCGACGTTAATCCTGCCTATGAATTGCAAACCGGCCGCAAGCGGGAAGAAGTCCTAAACAAAAGGGTGCTCGATTTTTCCACGCCGGTAAATCCGGCCTGGTTCGAAAAGTATAAACAGGTTTCCAGTACCGGGCAGCCGTTAACCTTCGAGGAATACGCCGCGTCATTGGACCGCTGGATGCTGGTCAATGCCTACAGCCCCGCTCCGGGTATTATTGCTACTACCTTCACCGATATCACCGCCCGCAAAAGAGCGGAAATGGCCCAGAAAGTGAGTGAGGAGAAGTATCGCCTCTTATCTGCGGAGCTGTACCGGCATCGTAACAATCTGGAAAAGCTCGTGGAAGAGCGGACAGAAGAACTGAAACGCAGCGAGCGCCAGTACCGGACGCTTATCGAAAATATCCCGATGGTAATATCACGCTACGATACGAACTTGCGCTATCTGTATGCAGCGTCGCAGTGGGAGGATAATCTAGGCGTCAACACTGCGCTGCTCAAGGGAAAAACCTGGCAAGAAATTGGTATTCCTGAAGATATTTACCGGCCATGGCAGGAAAAATTCTACCAAGCCCTGCATAGCCGCAGCGTGGTGGAATTCGAGTCCCAGTACCCAAGCGCCGGCGAAAAAATTAAAGATTACCGTATCCAGGTCATCCCGGAACTCGACGAACAGGGTCAGGTAGAATCGCTCTTAACCGTAACGCAGGATATCACGGAAAGAAAAAAAATCGATGCCGAACTGCAGCGGCTTGATCGCCTGAACACGGTTGGTGAGATGGCGGCAGCCATTGGCCATGAAGTTCGCAATCCATTAACTACGGTGCGCGGCTACCTGCAGATGTTCCAGCGCAAAACTGAAATTAACAAATACCGTGAACAGTTTGCCATCATGATTGAGGAACTCGACCGGGCCAACACCATCATAACCGACTTCCTGTCTTTGGCCAAAAACAGGACCATTGAACTGAAATTGTATAATTTGAACGATGTTATAACTAAGCTGCAGCCACTCCTGCAGGCCGAGGCGCTGCGCACCGGGCACAAACTAAAAACCCAGTTGAGTTGCATTCCTCATTTTCGGATGGATGAAAAGGAGATCCGCCAGCTTCTCCTGAACTTAGCCCGCAACGGCTTCGAAGCCATGGAACCCGGCAAGGCACTGACCATCGAAACCGGCGTTGAAAACGGCAGCGCAGAGCTCCGTATCAGCGACTGCGGCCCGGGAATACCACCGGAGGTACTGGCCAAATTAGGCACGCCATTCCTGACGACCAAAGCCACCGGCACCGGCTTGGGCCTGGCAGTCTGCTACCGCATTGCTGACCGCCATGACGCCAGAATTACCGTTAAGACTTCGGCCAGCGGGACGAAATTCACAGTCAGGTTTAAGCTGTAGGTGGCTGTTCGTGTCACAGGCCGGCTTGCAGTTCTCCCCGCCAGCGCCCGGTAACTGCCGCCGCAATGCACTCCGCTGTTGAACCAAACCAGCACTGCATATTGAGACTGCCGGTTAAACACCGGGCCTGCTTGGCCGAGTTGGTGGCCGCCACCTTAGCGCTTCGGGGGATAAACCGCCCTTGTACCGGGCAAGTGTCACTCATCAGCGCCCCGCCTGCCTCGCGAATGATGCGGGTGTAGCCATTGCGGTCGGCCATGGCCTTACTGGCCCGGGACGTAAAAATCCATAGTCTGGTATTGCCGCTTACTTTTTTGCCGGTCAGGAGCCGGCAGATCTCCCCTAGTTCTGCCAGGGCGCAATGGGGACAGCCAAGTATGACGAGATCTACGGAATTGTCGGTTGCACCGTCGTTCAGCATATCATAGGCCAGCCTGCGCTCGGCCTTGCCGAAGCGCAGCACATCGGGCGGCTGTCCGCCGCCAAAGGCAGCATTCAGGTCGCGGGCTTCGGCGGTTCGGCCCGGAATATGGAACAGCCCGATACCGTCCGCCAAGGCCGCAGCCGCACTCAGATGCTTAAGCCTGACCAAATCGGGCGGCTGGAGGCTGCCGCTGAAAACGGGTATCCCCGACGCCACCTGCTGCGCGGTGTAAAAGCCCAGCAGGCCCCAGTCCAGGGTACTCTCTACCGCCCATACCACGTTGATGAGGTGCGTGCCCAGCCGGTTTTCCGGCAGGTGCAGCCCCCAACAGGGAATCCGGCCAGTGAGCAGGGCGGCCAGGCTGCTTTTGCTGCTCTCCCGGTTAGTACGGGCTCCCAGCACTGAGTTGACGTACACCGCAGCCGTAGCCCCCTGCCAGGCGCAATGCTCCCCTTTCACTGGCACATTGCCCGCCAGGTAGGGCGCACAGGTGCACAACTGCTGGATGCCGGCAGACACCTGAAAAGCCTCCCGGGCTGCATGGGCTTCATATTGCGCCGGCGTCGCCCCCTGCAGTTGCCAGTATTCCGGGTCCAGCGAAGTCGCCGTTTGGCAGGCGAATACCCTGGGCGCAGGCAGCACCAGCGGCTCCACGCCGTTCAGGCCGAACTCACGGCCCAAAGGCCATGCCGCCAGCCAATCGCCGCAGACATTGTTGGTAACAACCAGGTTTTCCGCTCCCACCGCCTCCCCATAACGGACAAGCAGTTCCATAGCCTTTTGCCTGACCGTGCCCTCATTTCCAGCCAGCATGGCTTTTTCGTCATCGGTTAGCTTCACTTTGCCGCCCTTCTTTCTTGGTGTTAATTGCCGAGTAATCCCCCAGGAGATTGTCTAAGCTCAAAGGTTTACGTTTTGTTATTGTTGCGCTATAATGGAAATGGATTGTTCTGGAAACTTGTTGCTCCCTTGATTGCGCGCCAGCGCATTTAGGGCATAACAAATACGCAGCATTTTCCGTACACCAATGCTGCTGGTCGCCTGTAAAACTTTTTATTCCCCCTTATGCGTTTGTTTGCGTTATTACCGTGTTACAAAGGCAATACTAACGCCAGAGTATTACCTGCCGGCTTCATTCTCTTTCACAAATCACATTTTAACGTAAAAGCGTTAAAATGTCAATGTTTTTGCGTTGATTTATATTTGTTTATTTTGCAGTTTAATTGTTTTAGCGTTAATTGGAGGCTATAAGATGATGAATACTGCCGAACGCATTATTCAGTTGCGCACCAGCAAGAATTACTCCACCAATAAACTTGCGCAACTCGCCGGCATTGGCCAGGCCACTTTACGGGATATTGAGATCGGTAAAAAGAATCCCAATGTTACCACCCTGGAAAAGATTTGCCAGGCCCTTGCTATATCGTTAGCCGAATTTTTCACAGAACCCCAGCCCAACCCGGTTATCCGGGAAGAGAGTGAGAAATACGAGCTGCCCGATGAAGTGAAAAAGGAAATTGCTTTGATTGAGGAATTCGTGCTTTATAAGCATGGAATTAAGAAGCCGGAAAAATAATTTCCATAGGGAAAAAGAATTATAGTTCGCTGATCGCCGATGCGAGATCGTAAAATACTACGCCTAGAGCAGAAACTTACCACGAAGAACGCGAACAGCTAGCGATGTTGCTTGAAACAATGAAAAATAACACAAAAAGCGAAAGTTAGCAATTTTATTTGCTAAGCTTTCGCTTTTTATATTTTATTACTCACATCGCAGGGACGGTTCTTTTGATGCAGAAGTAATTCACATACTAGAATAGAGTTCCTAGTCGTTCGTAACAAACAAAATATAAAAACCTTTTTATATTTCTATCCGAATTTCTGCCGCACCGGGTTCTCCGTATCGTTTAATTACGTAAGACTGCGGAGGTAAGTTAGATTCTTTTAATACCCCAATAATGGAATCATATAAAACCTCGGTAGACTTCCCATACATATAAAAAGTACAATAGCCTTGCCCAAACTCATGACCGTCTAATTCACCGGCTTGCTGCTGTTCAATCTCTGCAGTGAGTCTGTCCTCCAGACTATAACACCACATTCGTTCTTCCCCTGTTCCGAATTCGCTATCGGAAAGTTTCACATAAACTAATACTGCTTCTTCGGGTTTTATTTCTCCTTCTGATCCAAAGAACTTTGAACGCAATCCCACTTTGTCCACCTCTCCTTATGTCTTTCAAGGCAATATTTCTACAGGTGTTCCCAGTTCCAGATATTTTTTAAGAACCAATATATCAGTGTCACTAACGGCTACACAGCCTTGTGTCCAGTCCATCCAATTACCGCCTCCATGAATACCCACTTCACCGCCCAAAGGCGTCTTCCATAAGGGAATTCCCCCTGTTTGCGAAGCAGCTGCAATCTGTTGATATTCCTGTTGCGATATTAAACCTTGTTTCAAGCCTCGCTCGCCATCTTCGCGCTTGGGGTAGTTAAGACCGTAAAAATATAAGAAAGGCGTCTTATCATTACTATAGCAGATAACAAAGTTTCCTTCCGGAGTTTTCCGTCTCCTTCTTTTTCCTTAGCTCCCACAGGCGCAAATCCCAACGCAGTTTTAAAAATGCCAATGATTTTTCCATCGCCATATAGGACGAGCTTTCGCTCAGCTTTGTATATTCTCACCTCAATTTGCTGCGGCTGCTCCGGCCTTGTAGGTAGTAATCCGGGAAAGCTGGTGGTATACAGCTGAAAGGGGGGAAATCCCCGCCATATTGCAATACCGAAGGCCGTAATAACTAATAAAATCACCTATTTTGGTTAACCAACTATATCTGTCCACACAACTTCCCTCTTTTAGCTCTGCTTAGAGTTTTTATAAGCGGAATCCTTGCATTGTAATAAAAAACTGCACACCTGCAATATATCCCGCAATGCCTAAAGTTGCCAAACTAATATCTACTTTTAAATTTACCATGGATAGAAGAAATACCTGCCAAATTTTGTTTGAATTTGACAGGTATTTCTATTCTTCAATCCCAGTAAGGCATCTCCGGCGGTTCTGTTTTAGATTTGAAGCGAGGAGACAGTTCTTTTGCTTATACGCCCCTTATTGCGCCGTTATCTGCTGATTATCTTCAATATTTTTGTGGACGGTTTCCGGCCCCATAGCCAGAGCCACTAAAGTAATTACACCTAAAATACACATGTACACCACAATCGGCCACCAGTGACCGCTCCAGCTATATAGCGCCGTACAGATAAACGGTGCCAGGCCGCCGGCAAGGATAGAACCCAATTCACGGGAAAAAGCAAAGCCGGATAAGCGAAAATCGGTGTCAAATAATTCTGCATACCAGGAAGCCTGCGGCGACATCATGGCCGGATAGGCGATCCCCAGTCCGACGACAAAGCCCAGAATGATTGCCCAGAAGGACCCGGTCCCGCAGATCAGGAAAAAGGGGATAAGCCAGAGCATGGACAGGATGGTTCCGCCAATATACACCGGCTTGCGGCCAATTTTATCGGAAAGTATGCCAAACGCGGGCATACACAGCAGTTGTAATGTGCAAGAAATAATAACGCCCCATAATGCGGTCGATTTAGGCAGCCCCAGGCCGGTGGTCAGATAGGCCATAATAAAAACCGGATAGAAATAGGCGAAACCATTTTCC
Organism: Bacillota bacterium; assembly: GCA_023441125.1. The sequence continues at coordinate 6,340 of JAEZQV010000344.1, read as the reverse complement.
CCCATACGGGTGCCGATAACAATGAGCACTTCGCGCGGATGACGTTTAATAGCCGAAAAGATGCCGATACGTTTGCTGCTCTGCTCCCGGGCCGCCTTGGCTTTTTCGAAAGCCGGCGGCTCAACAATATGGCGCCGCACCAAATAACCAACGATTACGCAAACTGCGCCGAAGATGAATGGAATTCGCCAGCCCCAATCCACAAACAGTTTTTCGCCCATGATTGACAGGCAGGAAAAGAAGACGATGTTGGCCAACAGGGTAGCCGCCGAAAATCCCATCGGCGCCCAGGAACCGGCCAGTCCCCGTTTACCCTTCTGGGCATGTTCAACCGATAATACCACCGCCCCGGCATACTCACCCCCGGCGCCAAATCCCTGTATCAACCGCAATATAACCAGCGCGACCGGGGCCATAATGCCGATCTGATCATAGGTTGGCAAAAAACCAATGGCCGTTGTTGCTCCGCCCATCAAAAACAGGGTAAGAATTAAAACTTCTTTACGCCCAACCTTATCGCCCAGGTGACCAAGAAGCAAACCGCCTAAAGGCCGGGAAAGAAAACCGACTGCATAAGTGGCAAATGCAGCAAGCGTTCCCATTAAGGGATCAACAGCCGGGAAAAAGACTTTATTCAGCACCATCGCCGCAGCGGATCCGTAAATCAAGAAATCATACCATTCCAAAACCGTACCAACCAAGGCCGCCAGACCGGCCTGCCTGGTTTGATAGTGTACCGCTTGTTCCGCCATTTTTACTCCTCCCATGAGCGCCAACAAGCTCTGTTGTAAAAAACTTGTCAGCTTATAATTTTTTATAGTCTTACTAATGAGCGTTTGGGCATACCTGTAAACTTCCGAATTTTCTTGAAACTAACCCCGGTCTTACGGGTCTGTAATCAGCTGATCAGGCGAGGCGCCGGCCGGCTTATTTCATCAAGCCGGCACGGTACGCATCAATATAGTCTGCACAATATTCATCCTGACCGGTCAAAGCCTGAATGGCCCACAGCAGTGACATCATGCGGTTATCCAGCGGATCAATAAAGAATGTGTCCAGGCCGCAGGTCGCCAGCGCGACGGCAAACGCCTGGTTTAACAACTGGCGCTTCGGCAAGCCGAAAGAAACATTGCTAAGACCGCAGGTAATGTGAATTCCCGGCATTTCAGCGGCAAGTAGGCGGACAGCCTGGAGCGCCGCCGGGCCTGATAACCAGTCGGTGCCTAACGGCTGTACCATGACATCCAGGTAAATATCGGCAAAAGCTACGCCATCGGCGACTAACCGGTCCACGAGCCGGCAGGCTACGGCCATCCGCTGCTCAGCCGTCCTGGGAATGCCGGTGTCATCCATGCATAACCCGATGACGCCGGCAGCGCCGCCCCGGATTAGCGGGAGCACGCCGTTATAGCGGTCTCTTTCCAGGGAAATAGAGTTAAGCAGCGGTTTGCCTTGATGGCAGGCCATCGCTGCCGCTAAAGCGGCCGGATCGGGACTGTCAATGCAGAGCGGTACGGCCGTTACAGCCTGAACGACAGTAACCAGCCAGGGCAGCAGTTCCTTTTCAGCCTCCACAAAGGCCCCGGCGTTCACGTCAATAAACCGGGCCCCATGGCGCGCCTGCTCAACTGCCAGTTTTTGGATGAAAGCCTCGTCCCGCCTGGCAATGGCCTCGGCCATGGACGGAATGCTGCTGTTGATTTTCTCGCCAATAATGATCATGGGCCACCTCTTAAATCCAGATGGGAAGTTTGCCGTATTTGTCAATCAGGTCAACTACCCTGCCTACGCGGTTGATATCACCGTCAAAGGGAAGATTGTCCGCCATGCCGAGGATAAAGCTCCGGCCGGGAGCCATATCCTTGATCAGCCTGATGACAAAGTCGTCAAATTCCTGATCGCTGTAGGTGGGCTCAAACATGACCGAGGATATTCCCCCCCACAAGGCGACTTTGTCCCCGTAACCCGCTTTAAGCTCGGTCATCGTCAGGCTGGATTGCGGGGCAGGTGTAACGGCTTCCGCCACGTCAATCTCCGTTTCGCCAAACAGCGGCAGTAAACGGCGCATTTCTCCGTCGGCGTGCGCCATCGACAGTTTGCCGGCGCCGTGGATCATTTCATTGGCCTTTTTAAAATACGGCGTAAAAAACTGCCTGAATACCGGTGTGTGGATATCGTCGCTCCAGTTGGCGCAGAGATTAATTAACTCCAGTTCTGAGTCGACCGCGATTTTCAGCTTCTTAAGCTCCAGCACACTCATGATCTCAATGAGTTCGGCCACTTCCTCAGGATGATCCATCATTTCTTCGAAAAACTGCTCATAGCCCATAATTTCCCGCATAATTCTCTGAGCGGGAGACCACAAGCCCGTTCCGGTCATCACAATACCCCGTTCTCCCATAGCCGCCCGCTCTTGATCATAATCGGTATTATAGCAGGGTTCGGTATGTTCCAGAATATACTTGATCACCGGATAATCCCGGGCTGTCTTAAAGAGCTTTTCATGCTCATAGGCCAACCAGGGGCCTTCGTTGGTTGACCATAAAAGCTTAATGGAGCAGGTGCCGATGGGCGTAATGTATTCTCTGGTTTCCCAACTGCCCTCCCATTTGGTAATGACCTCCATATCGCGGAAGTTTTCTTTGCAAACACTGAAAAACCGTTTTTGCGCCCCGGCCCCCTGATCGGCAATGATGTCGGTTTCCGGCCAGCCTTGATATTTTGCCGGCAGTGTTCCATGCGCCTGATGATAGTTATACCAGGTATCAATGCGGGCTCCGAAGGGAAGCTTATCAACCAATTCCCCGCGGGCAGCCGCTAAAATTTGCTGTTTGTGCGTCATCGCCATCGTTGCGTCCTCCTTTGCTTTTCTATTTACCGACAAGCTGCTTGGCAATGCGGACAGCTTCACCGCCTTCCTTGGCGTATGCGTCTGCGCCCATCTGGAAGGCAAACCGTTCTGTTACCGGAGCGCCGCCGGCAATAATTTTAACCGAGGAGCGAAGTCCTTCGCTTTCCAGCTTGGCAATGACGGTGCCAATCTCATACATGGTGGTGGTTAACAGGGCCGACAGCCCAAGTATGTCGGGCTTTTCCCGGCGCACAACCTCAACGAATTTGTCTTCAGAAACATCAATGCCGAGATCAATTACTTCAAAACCCACCCCTTTCAGGAAGGAGGCGACAATATTCTTGCCGATGTCATGCATATCGTTTTTTACAGTGCCGATAACAAACTTGCCAAGTTTGCTTAACTCAATGTCTTCCAAAACCGGCTTGAGGGTTTCCATGGCGGCGTTCATGGCCCGGGATGCCCGCATCATGTCCGGCAAAAAGAATTCGCCGGCCGAGTATTTTTCGCCCACCATGCTCATGCCGCTTTGCAGGCCAAGGGCGATAATATCTTCCGGCCTGGCCCCGGCGGCGAGCAGTTCGCTGGTTAATTCCGGCGTTTTTTTCCATTCTCCGAAAGTAACCGCATTCATCAGCTTGCTAAAATCAAACATCAGTTACAACAACTCCTTCACGGTGATAGTAGACTCCCTGCGTCCTGCAACTATCGCAAAATCTGTGCCAGCACAAAAAGCCTCACCGGCAAAGGGTTGTTGATGGTCTATTTAAACTTTTCTGATTATTCACGTAATCGTTTTTTGACCTGTTAGTTATGTCTTAGCCGGCAAAAGCCTTTGCTTGTAAGGAACACAGGGTGCCGATCACCACAGTAATCGCTGATTCCAAAACGAATCAGAGCCTATATACATAAAAAAACGCAGGCGGTTAGCCAACGTTTTTTTAGGCAATTTATTTGCTTATGCCATATTTTTTCAGTTTTTTTACCACTCCGGATTGGCTAATTCCCAGCATTTCAGCTGCTTTGCGGGTGCTGCCCGCCTTTTTGTAGATCGCCTGTAAAATTTTTCGCTCCTCATTTTCCACAGTTGCCCGCAATAACCCGACATCTTTACTAACGTCGGCCAGGTTCTCTGTTGACGTGATGGCCGGAAATAATTTATAAATCAGCTCCAGCCCCAGACAGTCTTCCCGGCTGGTAACAACTAAACGCTCAATAATATTTTGCAGTTCCCGGACATTACCGGGCCAGTTATAGCTGAGGAAAGAACGCACCAAGTCGGGATGCAGCCATTTGTGCCAGCCATATTCCTTGTTTATCCGGTCAAGAAATTCCGCCGTCAATAAAAAAATGTCCTCCTTGCGCTCTCTTAAGGGTGGCAGGAAAAGCGGAACAACATTTAAGCGATAATACAAATCCTCCCGGAACAGTTTGTTTCTTACCATTTCCTCCAGGTTACGGTTGGTAGCGGCCACAAAGCGAACATCAACAGCAACGGTTTTCTTGCCGCCCACCCGGCGTATTTCCCGCTCCTGGATCGCTCTCAGCAATTTTACCTGCAATGCTAACGGCAATTCGGCAATTTCATCCAGAAACAAAGTACCCTCGTGGGCGATTTCCAACAAACCGGCCTTGCCTTCTTTGGCGGCACCGGTAAAAGCGCCGGCTTCATAGCCAAATAACTCGGATTCCAGCAGCGCTTCGGGCATGGCGCCGCAATTCACCTTAATAAAGGGCTGGCAGGAGCGGGTACTCGCCCGGTGAATCAGTTGCGCGAACAGTTCCTTGCCGGTCCCTGATTCGCCCAGGATAAGCACCGTAGAGTTCACTCTGGCTACCCGGAAAGCCAGTTCAATCTTTTCTTTCATCCCCGGATTATTGGTGACGATGGTTTTAAATACCTGCTCTGAACGTAAATAGGTAAGCTCCTGCTGGTATTTTAATTCCATTTTTTCCAGTTGCGCCAGCTGCTTTTTTAAATTATTCAAGTCTGCTAAATCGCGAAACACCGTCACCACCCGGATAACATCGCCGGCTTCATTCAGCACCGGTACGCTGGTTAACAGCAGTTCCTTGTTATTACGGATATCTGTAACATGCAGGGCCGTTTTATGCTCAATGACAATATCAGAAGTAGTCCGGCCGATATAGCCGGCGTGCAGCAGTTCTTTAACATGCTTGCCGACATACTCGTCGGCCGTAATACCCGTCATATGCTGATAGGCTTTATTTACCCTGATTACATAGCCTTGGCCGTCACTGACGACAATGCCGTCGTCAACCGCTTCAATTAAACATTCCAGCTCTTTATTCATTGCTTTGACAGAATCTAATTGCGAGGCAAGGTCAGCCACAGCCGAGTAATCCTGAAATTCGGCAATGGCGCCGGTTATTTCCCCCGCTTGCCAAATAGGCGTGCGGTTGGTAACCACTTGCTGACCGGCTAAATTCATGCATTCCCCGCGGATGGCAATCCCGGCTCTAATCACTTCCGGCAGGCGGGTATTGGGTATAACGCTTTCGATTCTTTGACCGATGAGAGCTGGCTGGCTGCATCCCAATAACCTGGCAGCAGCTTTGTTTACCGCAACAATAATCAATTCCTTGTTGACAACAATAATACTATTGTACGCAGCATCAAAAATAGTTGAAAAATCTGGAGCCTCTGTCATGTTGCCATACCCTCCCCGAGTTCTCATACAGCGTGCAACTATTTTTACTGAAAATTTTCAAAGTTCTTTTTTCTCCGTCCTGGCGCCATCTTCCTGCTTCAAACGCCAAATTCTCCGGATAAATACCCTGGCCAAGGGTACCCAGCGGCACCAGGTCTGTATTGCTGCCGAAAAACTTCACCATGAGACCCTTTGTGTTTTTCGCCGCTGCCAGAGCACTCAGCGGAAGATATAGTTTCCATAATGACAGATTGCGTCATACTCCGCCATGGCGTTCGGAATATCCCTTTGATTTCTGTTCAAGACTTGATCAATAGTGTCTCATTGCAAAACGCTATCCCTGTCCCCGTGCTTTATCCAAATTTGATAGGGATCGCTATTCCTCAATCCTAATCAGGCAGCACAGGCGGTTCTGTTTTATATTTTAATACGCAGGTTCACCTCCAAATGCCTCACCAGAAGCGCCTCGATATTTCCGAACCTTTCCCTGTTAAAGAGCCCTGCCCATATTGATAATATCTGCCAGCATTTGGGCGGCCTGATTTTCCGACGGTTTATATTCAACAAGCGATACGCCCAGGATGTTATATTCCTGCTGTAAACGATGTAAGAGACGCAGCAGTGTTGCCGTTTTTAATCCGCCTGCAGCTGGCACGGGCACCCAGGGAAACTCTTGAGGGTCAAGGACATCCAGGTCAATGTGGACATAGATATTTCCCGCGCCCTGTAGCTTAACAGCCTCTACCACGCTGTTTAGATTGGCTTCTATATCATTCACTGTAAACAGCTTAATATTCCTGCCTGCAATATATTGTAC
>JAEZQV010000317.1 GCA_023441125.1 Bacillota bacterium | reverse complement strand
ACGTGTCCGGCTGTACCGATAATGACATACTTCATGCCTCGTGCCTCCCCACGGCCCTGAGGGCTGCGGCAATGTCCGCCAGATCGCGGTCAAACAGGCAGCGTACATCAAAAATAAGCCGGTCATCCTGGATGCGGGCCACAATAGGTATATCCCCTTGCCGGAGGCTGCTTTCCAGCTTGTCGGCGCTGTTTCCGGCTATGGTAACGGCGACACCGTAGCCCTTTAGCATGGCGGCCGGCAATGCGCCGCCCCCGGCCGGTGAAGTGATGGGGATAATTTCACTGGCAAGGCCGGCCGGCCTGTTCTGGCCGATGAGTTCATTGAGCCGGCCGGCGCGCAGCTTGAGTTCATCCTCGGCGGCGTACAGCATGGCCAATACCGGAATATCTTTGGCCGGATTGCCCACTTCATATTCCAGCAGCGTGCCGGCCAGCGCCGCCAGGGAAAGTTTATCAATCCGGATAGCCCGCAATAAAGGATGATTTTTCATCAAGGCCAGGTATTGCGCCTTGCCGGCAATGATACCGGCTTGTCCGGCCCCCAGCAGCTTATCGCCGCTAAAAGTCACCACGTCAAAGCCCATTTTCAGTCTGTCAGTTACTGACGGCTCCGTCTCGCCCCCGGCGGTCAGCGGTAATAAGGTGCCGCTGCCCAAATCTTCAATAACCGGCAGATTGTGCCGGTGAGCCAAAGCTGCAATATCGGCTCCGTCCGGTTGTGAGGTAAAACCCACGATGCGGTAGTTGCTGGTATGCACCTTCAAGATGGCGGCTGTATTGGGGCCTATCGCCCGTTCATAATCAGCCAAGTGCGTTTTGTTGGTGGAACCAACCTCGACGAGTGTCGCACCGCTTTGCCTGAGCACATCCGGAATACGGAACGAGCCGCCGATTTCCACCAGTTCACCACGGCTGACAATGACCTCCCGCTCTTTCGTCAGCGCAGACAAAACCAACAGTACGGCCGCTGCGTTATTGTTTACGGCAATAGCATCTTCCGCGCCGGTCAGCCGCCGCAGCTGGTCGGCCACATGGGCATAACGGCTGCCCCGCCCGCCTGTTGCCGTATTATATTCTAAAGTACTGTAGCCGGTCATTACCCCGGTAATGACGTCAATTGTCCGCCGGCTCAGCGGCGCCCGTCCCAGGTTGGTATGCAGTACTACCCCGGTAGCATTGATTACCCGCTGCAGGCTGGAGCTGCTATAGTTTTTTAACAGCTCTTTGGCGCGGCCAACAAGCTCCTCGGCACCGACATCCGGACTGTGGCCCTGCCTGATTTCCTCCCTGGCGTTGGCGGCCGCCTGCCTTAGACACGCAGTCACCAATTCACGGGGATATTGCTTGATCGCACTGTCAGTGTCCGCTATCGACAACAACTTGTCCACAGCGGGGATTGCTCTTAGTTTGTAATTGTCCATTTGCGCTGGCATCCTCCCGTTTTGTTCTCTGCTGCAATTTTTGGTAATGTTTTTTCAGTTATTATTCCTGTGCCCTGCTAAAAAATCCTGCCAGGATGTATAGGTGTCGCATCTTTTACACATAATGGTAATATCAAAAACATAACAGGAGTTTGGCATGTTCAATAACATTTTAAACTTTCCCGGCTTTAGTAAGGTATCCCCTGTTAAACAACCGGCCCCGGAGCCGGTACGTGAATGGAAATTCAATGTCAGTAAACCCAATGTCGTTTATGATGTAGCCATATCTGTCCGCAATCTTATCCAGCGCGCCAAAAGCGACGGCCGCCAGATTGTGGTATTATGCATCGGTACTGACCGGTCGACCGGCGACTGTCTCGGGCCGCTTACCGGCACCAAATTAAAAACACTCAATCTTTTCCCCCATATTTACGGCACTTTGGATGAACCGGTGCATGCCACCAATCTGGAGGCCCAGCTAAAGATAATTAACACCGCCTTTGCGCAGCCGTATATTATTGCGGTGGATGCCTGCTTGGGAAAGCTGGAAAATGTGGGCTGCGTTACTATCGGCCATGGTTCGGTAAAGCCCGGCGCAGCGGTTAATAAAGACCTGCCGGCGGTCGGCAATGCGTACATCACCGGCATTGTCAATGTCGGCGGCTTTATGGAGCATCTGGTATTGCAAAGCACCCGCCTGAATCTGGTTATGAAAATGGCCGATACCATTGCCCATGGCCTGTCCTTTGGTCTGGGACGCGCCCATGAGCAGTCTTAAATAACTACTATAAAAAAATACGGTTCAGGATTGATTTTTTCCATGACCCGCTATGACCCGCACAAACAAGCGACAAAAAACCAGGTTGCTGCTATAGCACCCTGGTTTTTTGCCCTGCAAGAAAATATGCCTGGCCTCAGCCTTATGCACTTGCCTCTGCAGCCGTTTCCTTCAGCATGCAACAGGCGCCACGAAACACCGCACCCTCATTAATGGTTAGCGTGCCGACCTTGATATCGCCGTATACCTTGGCGGTGGCCAGCAGTTCCAGCCGGTCGGAGACCTCGACATTGCCGGTTACCTGGCCGGCGATTAAAGCATTCCGGGCTTTAATCTGGGATTGCAGGCGACCGCCCTCCCCCACTACCAAATCACCCTCGGTAATCAGGTCGCCTTCATGGATGCCATCGATCCGAATGGTGCCTTGCGAGGTGATATTTCCTTTAAAAGCAGTATCGCTGCCAATTACAGTGCCAACCTGCTCACCGATGGGTCTGGCCGGTTTCTTGCTGCCGAACATGATAGCTACCTCCTTTTTAGAAAAGACTCGGGCGTAGCCAGCCAGGTCCGACCGGACAAGGACAAGCACCAGCCATGCATACTAATCTATTTAAATACTTGAGAAATAATTGTCGCTATTGTAAAAAGCTAGACGGATTGACGGCCGTGCCATTAACACGGACTTCATAATGCAAGTGGGAACCGGTGCTCAGTCCGGTACTGCCCATATAGGCAATCGTTTGCCCCTTTTTTACAGGCTGGCCGACGGCAACGATAATTTCCGAAGTATGGCCATAAATGGTTACGATGCCGTTGCCATGATTGATCTCCACCATTTTGCCGTAGCCGCCGGTCCAGCTGTTACCAACAACCGTTCCGTCCGCAGCGGCCACAATGGGCGTGCCGGTGTCATTGGCGATATCTATGCCGGGATGCCAGTCACTGCCCCAGCCCCAGGGAGAACTGCGCCAGCCAAAGCGGGAGGTAACCTCTCCGTTGGTCGGCCAGATTGAGGGCGTTGCCGCCAGCCGTTCATTTTTCTCAGTAAGCGCGCTCTTTAAGTTTTCCAGGCTCTGTTCTCTTGCGACTGCCGAGGCTTTTAATTCTTTAACCAAATTATTCAATTGGTTCAGATCGGGTTGTACTACCGGGCCGCCTTGTCCCGTGTGATTGGCCAGCCTGGCCGGCGCGGAACGGGATGTGGCTGTGGTTTCCTCGCCGTTTACCATGCGGCGCAGATCACTGTCCAGTTGATTAAGACGGTTCATATCCTGTTGGAGGTCGGCTGTTGCTTTGGCCAGTTCCTCCAGCTGATTACCCTGTTTGCTGTTAACTTCCCGTAACTGGGTCAGTTCCTGCCGCTCTGCTGCGGCCACATTTACCTGATGACGGTAGTTCAGAATTGTGCCAGTGAGTATCGTAAGACAAATACCCAGCGCTATGGCTGTATATTTGACTGTTTTAATAGGTATCCGGATGCTGAATACTGATTTACCATGATGCGGCACAACCATTAAGGTATATTCACGTCTGTCAGGCTGTGGCGTTTTTTGCTTCAACAACATCACCTTCTTTTCTAAAAAAACATGCAATTAACGCTCAACTGTGATATTATTCGCCAAAGCCATAATAAATCCTGCTAATTTATGATTTTTTTTCCAGCGCCTTGGTAAGAGCGGCTTTTTCTTCATCGGTTAAATAGTAGGAGGACTGTCCGTTGACAACCGGTTTGGCATATACCCTTGATTCGTTCCGGCCATAGATACTTGATAAAACAACGCCGTTTTTCTTACCGTCCAGCAGCGCCAGCGCGAAACTCAGGTCGCTGCCGGTATCTTCAAAGGCGTTGAAACGAACAACGCCCACCGATTGAATCGCTGCGGCCGCGATCGCATCCAGCCGGCGATATTCCCCTTCCAGTTGATTGACTTTATTCATCGCCGTGCGGACTTCCGCGATATGACCGGTAAGCAAAGTTTCTATATTGCCGCCTTCCATACCCGCCATCATGGTCCGGTAGCGTTTATTCAGCCTGCTCATTTTAATACTGACGTTAATAAAAACAAGTAATGCCAGAAAAATTAATGCTGTAAGAATAAGCAAAATATACGGTAAGTTAGCCGTAATGAAGCCGGTATATTGTGACAAATCCATGGTAGTCATTGCAACACCTTTCTTTTATTTTACAGCCAGGCTGCATTTCCCCTATAGCGGCCAAAAATGCGCAATAACTGCTGCCGCCGGTATGGCTGGCAGCAGATTGGCCAGCTTTATTTTTTTTATTTCCAACATTAGTATGCTCACTCCGACGATAAGAATCCCGCCTGTTGCTGTTAATTCGGCAATTACTCTGTCGGACAGCACAGCACTGAAAAATCCGGCCAGCAGGGTGATACTGCCCTGGTATATCAGAATAGACACACTGGAAAAGGCAACGCCCAGGCCCAGGCTGGAGCTAAAGACCACTGCGGTTATTCCGTCGAGCAAAGACTTTGCGTACAGCGTACTGGTATCGCCTGTTAAACCGTCCTGTATGGCGCCAATTACAGCCATGGCACCAATGCAATACACCAGGCTGGCAGTTACAAAGCCTTGGCCGATATTACCTTGCCCGCCTTGTCCTTCTCCGCCTACTTTGGCCGACAGCCAGGCGCCGGCTTTGTTCAAGCCGGCGTCGATATTCAATGCCTCGCCAATTATGGCGCCGACAGCAATGCCTAGAATAACAATTAATATATTTTGTGTTTTAAATGCCATTTGCAGTCCAATAACACCGACTGCCAAGGCCATGCCCTGCATAATGGTATGTTGATATTTGGCCGGAATCCCGCTTTTAAGCGCCAGACCTATACCAGAGCCGGCAATGACGGCGGCGGCGTTAACCAGTGTACCTTTCATTCCTTCATCCTTCCCGAGCGGCGCATGCCCTGACAGCAGCAATTGCCAGCCCGATTTCCTCCTCGGTATTAAAATAGCCCGGGCTGAAACGCACCGTTCCGGTTTGCAGCGTGCCCAAAGTCTGATGAGCCCAGGGGGCGCAGTGCAAACCCGAGCGACAGGCGATGCCATAATCCCGGTCAAGCGCATGAGCCAGTTGGCCGCAGTCTACCCCTTCCACGGTAAAAGACACGACCGCGGTATGATCTTTCCTGCCTGGCCGGCCATACACGCTGACAGCGGCGATTGACTTGAGCCCGGTTAGCAATTGCTGGGTTAATGCCGTCTCTCTGGCTTGAATAGCAGCTCGTCCTGTTGCCAGGATAAAGTCCACGCCGGCTTTTAGTCCGGCAATGCCCGGCGTGTTCGGCGTGCCGCTTTCCAGTCTGTCCGGCATAAATTCCGGCTGAATATCTGATTCGGATAAACTGCCGGTACCGCCTGCCCGGAGGGGCTTAACGGCAATATCTTCCCTGACGTACAGTCCGCCGGTGCCCTGTGGCCCCAGCAAGCCTTTATGCCCGCTAAAGGCCAACAGATCAATGCCCATCGCATTGACATTAATCTCCTCTACGCCGGCGGTTTGAGCGGCATCCACCACCAGGGTCACCCCGAATTTTTTTGTCAGCTCGCCCACATCGCTTACCGGCATAATGGCACCGGTAACATTGGACGCATGACTCATAACAACTGCTTTGGGTTTTTGTCTGACAGCAGCGGCCATGGCATCCATATCGAGCAGTCCGGCCGGGCTGCAGGGTATTATGACTACTTTGGCACCGCGCGACTCGGCAATACGCACCGCTCTGGCCACGGCATTATGTTCCATAGCCGTTGTTACCAGTGTATCACCGGGACTGATAATGCCGAATACGGCCATACTGATAGCATCTGTGGCATTATGCGTAAACACAAGCTGATTGGCATCCATAATGCCAAATAGCTCCGCCAGGGCTTCCCGTGTCTCGTAGAGCAGCATACTGGCGGCCCGTGCCATACTGTGCCCGCCGCGGCCGGGATTGGCCCCCATGGTACGCAGGCAATGATCCACCGCCTGATAAACACTTTCCGGCTTGGGCCAGGTTGTGGCCGCATTATCAAGATAAATCACAGTCGGTTCCCTCACTCTTCCAGAATCATCTGCGCCAGCGGAAATGGCGCTAGCGCCCGGTGTAAAATACCATGAACCTGGGCAATCAGCAGACCATAATTAACAATCGGCACACCGGCTTCCCGCGCCGTTGCCAGCCGGTAGAGCATTTCCCGGCGGTTGAGCATACAGGCCCCACAGTGTACGATTAACTTGTATTGACTTAAATCCGGCGGAAAGGTCCCCCCTGCTACCCATGCAAAATCCAGTTCCCCGCCCACTGCCTGCCTGAGCCAACGGGGTATTTTCACTCTGCCGATATCATCCGCCTGTTTATGATGCGTGCAGCCTTCGGCGATCAGCACCTTGTCCCCGGGCTGCAGGCTTTCAATGGCTTTGGCGCCGGTCACCAAGGTCTCCAAATCGCCTTTATGCCTGGCCATCAAAATCGAAAATGAAGTCAGTTTTACTCCGGGCGGCGTATCCGCTCCCACTTTCATAAATTCCTGCGAGTCGGTCACTACCAGCCTGGGCGGCTGTTTTAAGCCCGCCAGCGCTTCTTTTAATTCCCGTTCCTTTACGACTACGGCGCAGGCGTCATTATCCAGCAAGTCCCGGATGGTTTGCACCTGCGGCAGAATCAATCGCCCCTTCGGTGCCGCCAAATCAATGGGCACTACCAATACAACCGTATCTCCCGGCGAGACCAGGTCGCCAATGAGCGGCGGTCCCTCCCAGTCGTCCGGCGCCAGCTTGATCATCAGCCGTTTCAGTTCTTCGATTCCCTGGCCGGTTTTGGCACTGATCGGTATCAACGCCAACTCCAAAGCTGCGCTCCAGTTGGCTGCTATGTCGGCGGGAACCGCTGTTATGTCACTTTTGTTGATCACGCCGGCAATCGGCAGGCCGCGTTTGCGGATTTGGTGGACAAGTTCTTCCTCAAAAGCCGTTACGCCTAATTCCGGTTCTATTACCACTACAGCCAGGTCAGTTTTGTTGAGCACCTGCATGGTACGTTCCACCCTTAGCGCCCCTAAGTCGCCGACATCGTCGATACCGGCCGTGTCAATAATCATGACCGGACCAATCGGCAATATTTCCATGGCCTTATAGACCGGATCAGTCGTCGTTCCCGGCACATTCGATACCAAGGCAATATCCTGGCTGGTCAGGGCATTAATCAAACTGGATTTACCTGCATTGCGACGGCCAAAAATAGCAATATGCAGGCGTGAGCCTTTTGGCGTTTCTTGCATAATTGTATCCTCCCTATTTTGGTGCTCCGGTAATTCCTGGTCTGGTCATAGCCCGCGGATCGAGAATGGCGTCAAGTTTATCTTCAGGCAGTACAGCCAGCGCTAGCGCGGCTGCCCGTACGGTCATATTCTGTTCATTCGCCTGGCGGGCGACCTGCGAGGCTAGATCATAACCGATATGCGGCACCAGTGCAGTGACGCTGACCTGGCTAGTTTGCAACAGTTCCCGACAGCGTTCCGCATTGGCCGTTATCCCCTGTATACAGAATTCATTAAGAATATGTACGGCATTGGTCAGGATTTTCAGGCTATCTAACAGATGATGGGCAATCAGCGGCATAAACGCATTCAATTCCAGTTGCCCGGATTGCGCCGCCATGGCGATGGCCATATCTGCAGCCATCACATGAAAGGCAGCCTGATTAACTGCTTCCGGAATGATGGGGTTTACTTTACCCGGCATGATAGAAGAGCCGGCCTGCCGTTCCGGCAGGCTAAGCTCACCAAAGCCGGTCCGCGGCCCGGATGACATCAGGCGCAGGTCATGAGCGATTTTCCCCAGGTTAACGGCCAGCGCCTTTAACAGCCCGGATACTTCCACAAATACATCTGTATTTTGGATTACATCAATCATATTTTCCGCTCTGGCCAAGCCAATGCCGGCGTATTGACGAACCCGGTCATTCACCATAAAGATATACTTTTTATCCGCATTAATCCCTGTACCAATCGCCGTTCCCCCCAACGCCGCCTGCCGCAGCCGCTCTTCCACCTTATACAGCCGCCAGCGGTCCCGGGCAATAGCCCCGGCATAGGCGCTAAACTCCTGCCCCAGCATAATCGGTACGGCATCCTGCATTTCTGTCCGGCCAACCTTTATGACGCCGGCAAATTCTGCTTCCTTGGCCTGCAAAGCTTCCTGCAGCGCCGCGCACCCCTCGCTTAACGGCTTCAGCAGCCAAATGGCGGCAATCCTTAGGGCGGTGGGATAGACATCATTTGTCGACTGATGCATATTTACGTCATTTAGCGGGTGTACCAGATTATACTCGCCCCGCTGTCCACCTAATAATTCGATGGCCCGATTGGCCAACACCTCATTGACATTCATATTGGTCGATGTCCCCGCGCCTCCCTGCAAGGCATCGACCACAAAGTGCTCCTGCCACTGCCCACTTATCACTTCAGCGGCCGCTTGCGCAATAGCCAGGCTTTTTTCCTGGGACAAATAGCCAAGTTCTGCATTTACTTCAGCCGCCGCTTTTTTGATTAATGTTATGGCTTTAAGCAAAACCGGGGAAACCTTATAACCGGATAACGGAAAATTTTCCATTGCCCGCAAAGTATGTATGCCATAGTACACTGCTGCCGGCACTTCCCGCTCACCCAGCAAATCTTTTTCCATGCGCATCCAACTACACCTCCGTTAGCCAACAAGTATTTTACTTATTGTTTCACGTGAAACACGCGCGCTTAGACAACTAACTGGCCCCGAAATTTAGTATTCGGTGTGTCCGGCGGCGTAGACAACATTTCCATAATTCGTTCCAAATCTTCATTGGAATAATATTCAATTTCGATTTTGCTTTTCAATTTTCCCGGTTTGATTTTGACTTGGGTACCCAGCAATAGTTTGAGACGGTCTTCGAATTCATTCATGAAAAACTGATGATCTTCTGCCGGCGTCTGTTCCACCGGCTCTGTCTTTTTAGCCGGCCGCCGGGCCGTCAGCCTGCGCACCAATTCTTCCGCATCACGGGCCGACAGATCCTCTTCAATAATCTGCTTGGCGGCGTCCAGCTGCACCGCCGCATCTTCCAAGGCCAGCAACGGTCTGGCCTGGCCCATAGATAATGTTCCACGTGAAACATAGGCCTGTATTTCCTGGTGAAGATTAAGCAACCGGACAATGTTGGCAATCATCGACCGGCTGCGACCGATACGCTGGGCAACCTCTTCCTGCGTCAAACCAAACTCCAGCATCAGACTGCGAAAAGCCATTGCTTCTTCAATGGGATTAAGATTCTGCCGCTGCAAATTTTCAATCAAGGCAATTTCCATCATTTCCGCATCGGTATACTCGCGCACAACCGCCGGAATCTGTTTTAAGCCCACAATTTGCGAAGCACGCCAGCGGCGCTCGCCGGCTACGAGTTCATAGCCGCTTAATGTTTTTCTGACCACAACCGGTTGAATGACACCGTGCTGTTTAATCGACTGCGCCAGTTCACTCAGCGCTTCTTCATCAAAGTCCCGCCGTGGCTGATGCTGGTTCGGAATAATATTACCGACTGGTATTTCATTGACAGGTTCATTCCCCTCCACGCCAACCGCTGTATTAGGAGCACTAAACAGAGCATCCAAGCCTCTGCCCAAACCACGTTTACTCATCGCCAATCACCTCACGCGCTAAATCAAAATATACTTCCGTCCCTTTAGACTTTGGATCATATTTAATAACCGGCTGACCATGACTGGGCGCTTCACTCAGGCGGACATTACGGGGAATAATCGTCTGATAAACCTTATGACGGAAATGATTCTTAACTTCATCAACAACCTGGATTGACAAATTGGTCCGGGCATCGAACATCGTAAGGACGACGCCCTCCAGAGTCAGCACCGGGTTAAGATTCTTTTGCACCAAACTGATGGTATTCATCAGCTGGGTAAGGCCCTCCAAAGCATAAAATTCGCACTGAATCGGTACCAGCACCGAGTTGGCCGCCGTCAACGAATTAATCGTCAACAAACCCAAAGACGGCGGGCAGTCAATAAATACATAATCATAAGCAAATTTGGCTTTATCCAGAG
>JAEZQV010000313.1 GCA_023441125.1 Bacillota bacterium | reverse complement strand
ATCTGACCTGTGCGGTTTCCGCTTGTACCTGATCAGCACCCTCCGCGCCAGCTACGCCCGGCATCCATAAAAACAGAGCAAAAACCAGTGAAAAACCATAAACTGTCGCCTTCTCAGAACTTTTCATTTTTAATACCCCCTGTTATTGAGCAGTTAAGGCATCCTACCAATACCTTTGAGCGGGTTGGAAAAAAGGCACTATTGCTTCCAAAATAAAAACAATGTTGCCACGCTATTTGAAAAAGAGCGCACAACATTGTTAATTCGACAATCCAAAGCAAGGCACAAAGCCCTGCTCTTGCCAATATTGCACTCCTTTCCAAAAGGGAGGCATAACAGTTTCCCGCTATACCCATCGGCCAGTTGCCATTCCTCAACAGATTAGGCAGTACCGGCTCGGAGCCTATTATTCTTTTTTTAGTTACTGATGCCATGTATTACCTTGACCTTCACTTGCGAATTCCTTTACCTATTTTGAAAAGCCCGGGCCAATTTTTTCATCAGCCGAAGAAGAGTCTCCTGTTCCTCAGAAGTCAATGTATTAAACGGCTCCGCCAGCATCTGGATGAACCTGGCACTCAACTCATCATAAAGTTCTGTTCCCTTATCTGTTAGTTGCACCAACCGCACCCTGGCATCTTCCTGGCCAGGCACGCGGCAAACCATGCCCACTTTTTCCAGCCGGTCAATCATTTGCGAGATGGTGCTGGCGCTAACCCCCAGACATTCCGCAAGATCTCCTATCGTGCATTGTCTATTGTCGTGCACGATTCGCATGATCAACCACTGGACACGTGAAATGGGTGGCGGATTATCACGCTTTTTTCGATCAAACTGGCGACCCTGAACTGAATGTCTGACCGATAGAAACAAAGTATGAAAATCTTCAACAGCGTCATAATTAGTCAATAGTAATTCCACCTCGCAATTTATTTCGTTTAGTTAAATAAAATAACACGAGTTAAAAAATGCTCATTTTGTATGAGCTTAGGCTTGTCTATTCCTTGCGCAATCTGCTAAAAGGGAACTACCCTGCTCTAATGGCACAAACAATAATACCTTGCCAACTAGCAGAAATTTCTTGAATTTATTCCAAATTATACATCAATATTAAATAAATCGTCAACAACTTATTTAATTTTAAACAAACAAAACCGATATATGATATCGGTTTTGTTTGTTTTTGCAGCAGGAAGATTGCCGGCATGCTGAAAAGTTCGTCCCTCACCAGACCACGTTGGGCAACATGTAAGATCTCCATATGAAGCAGTGTAGAGAAGAACTTTACTCATCTACCAGCCGGTAACCGACGCCTATCTCTGTCAGAATATACCGTGGTTTTGCCGGGTTTTTCTCGATTTTTCGTCTGAGCCCCGCCATGAGGGCCCGCAGGGCCTGCGTATCACTGCCATAGCCTACGCCCCAAATCTCTTTCAGAATTTGCTTTGTCGTAAGCACCTTGCCAATATTCTTAAAAAAGAGCGTCAGCAGGTTATATTCCATGGGTGTAACATGGGTTTCGCTGCCATCGACATAGAGTAAGCGCTTGTCGAGATCAATTTGCAGCCCGCCTACCTGCAGGCTACTCTGCGCTTTGTTACCGCTATTTTGCCGATATAAATACCGTAGCACAACACGGATTCGGGCAAAAAGCTCGGTTGCGGAAAAGGGCTTTGTCAAATAATCGTCGGCTCCCAAATCCAGCGCGGCTGCCTTTTCCTTGTCTTGGTCGCGCGCGGAAATAACGATAATGGGCATGTCCGACCATTCGCGCACCTTCCTGATGACCTCCATGCCGTCAATATCCGGAAGTCCCAGATCGAGCAGCATCAGGTCGATGGGTTCTGAGACAAGCAGGCGTAATGCCCCCTCACCGGTGCTGGCCGCAATATGCCGGAAGCCCTCTGCGGCCAGCAAATAGCAGATATAATTTCGTATTTGCCTGTCGTCCTCAACGGCAAGGACATAGGCGTTATATAGATTCACGGTCTAGCACCTCCAACGGGAGTGTAAAAATAAACTCCGCCCCTGGTCCATCCGTACGGTTACGGGCCGTTATGCTGCCCCCATGAGCCTTCACTACCGCATCGCATATGGGAAGTCCCAGTCCTATGCCGGGCTGGGCGTCAGAATGCTTGACCCGCGACGTATAAAACATCTGGAAGACATTCGGCAGCTCGGAGTCGGCAATGCCTTCGCCGCGGTCGCGGACCGAGAATGCAGCCTGGTTATTTTCCGTATCTTTTGTCACTGAAACACAAATTTCATCCTGGAGCGCGGTATGCTTGACGGCATTGTCCAAAAGATTAATCAGTACCTGCCTGATCAGATTGGCGTCCATTGGTACGAGCAACAGTTCATCCGGTACCTGAACCGCTATTTCATACTCCGGATAGTGCCGTGAAAGGTGGCGGATGGCGGCACCCACAACCTCTTCGGCGGCTTCTTCCTGTTTGTTGAGCACCAGCTTTCCGTCCTGTAGACGGGTCAGGCTCAAAATGTTCTCCACCAAAGAATGCAGCCAGTTGGCATCTTTATGAATTCCCGCCATAAGCGGGTGTCGCAGGTCGTCCTGCGCCGTCATATTCAGCAGCATTTCAGACGTTCCTATGATGCCGGCAAGCGGGGTGCGCAAGTCATGGGAAATGGACCGCAGCAGATTGCTCCGAAAGCGCTCCCGTGCGATTTCCTCATTGAAGGCTATCCGCTGCTGCGTAGCGCGGAAGCGATCCATGGCCAACGCCGTACTTTCGATCATGGCGTGCAGCATGCGGGTTTGCGATTCATTCATGGCTTTTGCAACTGCTTGGGGAACCCGGATAATCCCCAGCGTTGTCTCCCGTCCATAGATCGGCCAGTCATAAAACTCCGTGCCGATATTGTAGTCGGCTTTGAGTCCCTCGATCCGGTGTAAGAGTGCGTCCACATCCGGTATTTCCCGGCTAATCTGCTTTTGGGAAGAAACCGGCTGACTAAAGGTCTGTTCCAGTTTTCCATTCGTACCAAACCAAAAGCAGCCAACATTACTGTTTAGCATTTTGCTGATTGCGCTTGTTGCAATCCTCGCAATATCATGAATATCTGCTGCCTCCGTAAGATGATTTGTCAATGTATACAGAATCTTTGTGCCGGCTTCTTTTTTGCAGGCTTCTATTGCATTGTGTTTGGCATGTGTGGTAAGAGCACTCGTGACCAGCGCCGCAATGGCCATAATAATAAAAGTGATAACATATCGGTGGGCAGGTAGGGAAAAGTTTAAAAACGGATCCACAAATAAGAAATTGAAGCAGAATGCCGCGAACAGGGCAGCAAGAATACCAAAAACATAACCATCCGTAAAACGTGCTGTCAACAAAACGGCTAAAAGGTATACAATGGCGATATTGGTTTCCAGTAATCCCAGCGCACGAAAAAAATACCCGGTAGCGGAAGCGGCGCTTAGCAAAACAAACATAATACCTGTACGACAGACGACAGCTTTTATACCATTCTCCCGTTTCGCTGTCATCATCGATTCTATCATACTTTTAGTCATGCCCTTCATCATGGCTTAATCCCTTCTTTTTCAGACTCTTAAGGCAACAAAAAAAACGCCGCGTGTTCCTCACAGCGCGCTCACACGGTTTCGTGCATTCTCACACCGTACTCACAGCATTTTTGTTATAATAACTTGCAATGAGCCAATCGCTCAGCGTGAGCTGAAGCAAGCCGCTGTATGACGCGACGGAAGGAGGCGCCCGCAATCGGAACAAATTGTGCAAATCACGCTGACAATGTGTCTCCCTATGGTATTGATTATCATGCCGCCAAGGCAGAAGGCGGACCTGGCTTAATTCCCCTTGCGGCAACCGTTGCCGCGCCATTGGCCCAGGCCAGAGCGAATCAACTTGCGTTGTGGTCTGATGAACACCTTGCCGGCTTCAAAAACGTAGTGGACAAGTGCCATCAATATGGTGCCAGGGTCTCTGTACAGCTTCACTATCCCGACCGCGAAGCCGCCACGTTAGCCGCAGGTGTCCAGCCTGTTGCCTCAGCTCATGTCGCTTCCTCGCAGTGGGTGGAGATTCCACCGGAACTTACAACGGAAAAAATTTATGAGATTATTCAAAAGTTCGCCGATGCTGCCAGAAGATGTCGGGCTGCCGGTGCTGACGCCGTTGAAATCCAGGCTGCGCCTGGTTATGTAGTGGGCCGATTTCTGTCGTCACGCTGGAACAAAAGAGCAGATGAATTTGGTGGTAACCTCCAAAACAGGCTGAGATTCCTCCTGCTAATTATTCAGGGTATTCGGCAGCAAGTTGGCACTGCCTGTCCTATCATCATTAGAACTGGCGATTTAAGTATTACTGAAATAAGCGCCGTCGTCAGCTGCCTGGAAGACGCCGGAGTCAGGGCGCTACTCGTCTCAACAAATTCCGGCTATTTAGCCTGCCTGGCGGAAAAGATCAAAAAATCCGCTAAAACCCCGGTTATAATAAAATTCCTGTTATTGCCATTGGCAGACTCACTGAACCTTATGGCCCAGCGAATATTTTGCCGATTGGCAAGACGAATCTGAACAGCCTTAATTTTCCTGGTCTGTTTCAGTATAGCAAGATACAGGCGAAAGCACAATCGGTGACCGGGCGCTATGGCTGGCCCCTGGGCATTGCCGGCTAACCGTCAGTATATGCCTGTTAAGTGAATTGGAACGAAAGGGGAGCTAGGATTGTCAGGAGCTATTTTTATTACCCGTACCGATCAGGCGAGACTGGGAAAACTAATCCAGCTCAAAGAAGAATTTGCGTCAGACAGTAAGACGCACCTGGAGGAATTGAAGGCCGAACTGCAACGGGCTGTTATCATAGAGCCGCAGGCTATTCCCGCTGATGTAATTACAATGCGGTCACAAGTATTGCTAACAGACCTGAGCAACGGCGAAGAAATGATCTGCACGCTGGTTTATCCTGATGAAGCCGATATGTTGGCAGGCAAGATTTCGGTATTGGCGCCGATCGGCATGGCTATTTTAGGATACCGGGAAAACGATCAGGTTGAATGGGCAATTCCCGGAGGGATCGCCATGTTAAAGGTGGAAAAAATTCTCTTTCAACCTGAGGCCAGCGGTAATTTTGATTTATAAAGAGAGTGCAACGCACGACCTTAACACAAGCAAGGCCACTGCAGAATCGGGCAGTGGCCTTGCTTGTGTTTAATGGCCGCCAGACCACCCTAAGCCGTGATTTTTGACTTTTTTTAAGACTGCTAGGCCCAGTAAGCCACTTGCCCGCCGGGAGGAAGAAAATCGTTTTTTAGTACCGTCCGCAAACTTGACAGCCCGGGCAATACTATTTTCCAATTCACGTACATTACCCGGCCATGAATATGCCTGCAGTTTTTCCATAGCCTCCGGGGAAAAGAGACGGGCCGGGTCAAGCATAGCGGCAAAGCGATTAACAAAGTGCTCAACCAAGCGCGGAATATCTTCGGTACGCTCCCGCAAAGGCGGCAAACAGAGCGGCAGCACATTCAGCCGGTAATACAAGTCTTCCCGGAATAACCGTCGCTTCAGCATCTCTGCCAGGTCGCGGTGAGTAGCAGCAATTAACCGGACATCAACCGGCAATCCGCGGGAGCCGCCAAGGCGGCGCACCCGTTTTTCCTGCAGGACGCCCATAAGCTTGGCCTGAAGCTGTACCGGCACCGCCCCGATATCATCAAGAAACAGCGTGCCGCCATTGGCCAGTTCAAACAGACCGGGTTTTCCCCCTTGGGCAGCGCCCGTAAATGCGCCTGCTTCATAACCAAACAAATGCCTTTCCCATAGTGTGTCCGGAATCGTTGCGCAGCTGACCGGCAAAAAAGTCATTCCGGCCCGGGGCGAAGCACTGTGCAGCGCTCTGGCCAAAAGCGCCTTACCGGTTCCCGTCTCGCCGCGAATAAGCACCGCAGCTGAACCGGCTGCATAGCGCCGGGCTTGTTCCAATACTCTTTCCATAGCCGGACTCGCAAAAACTATATCCGTAAAAGAAACCGGTAAAGAGGGCGTTAGCATATTGCCAGCTGCTTTCTTGCAGCATTTTACTGTCCCTGAGTCGCTTACGGCCAGCCTGCCAGCCTGAACAGCGGTTAGGGTCGCCTTAAGCTGTTCGACCCGTTCTTTCGACGGCATATACAAGACTTCACTAACTTGGTAAATTCCCTCCACCTGTTGCAATTCTTGCATAATCTGCGTTTTTTGCTCCTCACCAGCAATCTGGCAATCCAGATAAAATGCACCCTGCTCCACTTCAACCGATACGAAATTACAGCGCCACTTCAGCAGAATTTGCGAGATATCCAGCAGCAGCCCCGGCCTATCTGTACATGGCATACATAAGCGCACAAAAGCTCCTCCCCTCTTACAAATTTTCTTATATAGAATGCGTCATCGGCCGCAGAATTTTGAGATTGTCCAATATTTTTCCCGTTCCATGCGCTACACAAGTCAGGGGCGCCTCGGCTATACATACCGTGATGCCGGTTTCCTTAACCAGCAACACATCCAGCCCCCGCAGCAAAGCGCCACCGCCGGTCAGGACCATACCCCGGTCGATAATATCAGCGACCAGCTCAGGCGGTGTACGTTCCAGAGTGCTTTTTACCACTTCAACAATGGCGGCAACCGGTTCAACCAAGGCCAGGCGCACCTCCTCTTCGGTAAGAACCAAGGCCTTGGGCAGCCCGGTCAACATGTTGCGTCCACGAATCTCCAGTTGGGCTGCATTCGTTGACAACGCGACGGTTGAACCAATAGCAATTTTGACGACCTCGGCTGTTTGTTCACCGATAATCAGACTGTGTGCTCTTTTTACATATTGGCTAATTGCTTCGTCCATTTCAATGCCGCCAATCCGGATAGCCTGACTCCTGACAATACCGCCCAGGGAAATGACCGCCACCTCGGTTGTTCCACCGCCAATATCAACTACCAGGTTGCCTCTGGGTTCCTCCACCGACAAGCCGGCGCCGATAGCGGCCGCCATAGCCTCTTCGACTAAGTACACTGCCTGGGCTCCGGCCTGTGTAGCAGCCGACACTACAGCCCTTTTTTCCACTTCTGTATTGATCGAAGGCACGCCGATAACAA
>JAEZQV010000274.1 GCA_023441125.1 Bacillota bacterium | reverse complement strand
GTCTGGCTGGCAGCACCCCGGTCCCCTGTCTGGCTGGCAGCACCCCGGTCCCCTGTCTGGCTGGCAGCACCCCGGTCCCCTGTCTGGCTGGCAGCACCCTGGTCCCCTGTCTGGCTGGCAGCACCCTGGTCACAATCCGTGTTATTTTCACTCTTTGTCCAATCTACCCGGTCAAAAACAAACTTTACTGCCGCTGTAACCATTGCACTGAGTGTAATTTCCGCACCAATCTTAATTTTTGTGCAAGCAATTTTGCTATCATCAGAGTGGCGGGCAATTTTACCGCTGCCTTTTACTTCTGCATATCGGCTATCTGCAGGCGGGTAGTAACCAAAAACATCAAGTGGATATTCGCAATAATGTGCACCCTTTTTGCAGGCTATTGCGTCGGGGTTTTCGTATTCGCCGTCAACTGCATATTGGGTTAATGGGACGCTACTGCTATTACCGCCACAAGTAAAGTCTTTATGGAATCCTTTATAGCCCGGAACAACCTCTGCTTGATTAACATTACTGTCACCGCATTTATCGCAAACTACGGCTCCATCACCCATATCTTTATAATCATGGTCACAACTCATGATATACACACTCCTTAACTTTACTTAATCCGTGCCCGCATCCTGCGGTCATAGTCTAGTGTAGATTCGCCTGGTCTTGGCCCTATCTGCCGCTTGGCTACTTTAGGGAGGCTCACCGTCAGTGTCGGCTGGTCCCGGTTCTTTGTCGCCGGCAGGTTCCGTCACTACGGCAGCCGGTGGAGTTATACGCGCCGACTGTGCATCACCATACTTGCCGGCAATAGCCCAACTCATAATATTTGGCGCTACGTGTTCTGGCACTCCATCAAGTTCGAAATTAATTCCATCACCCATGACACTCACTTTTAACATCAGGCGTTATCTCCTATCACACCGATATTGCCAAGGAATCTTCTGAATAAAACTCAACACCGGGAACCTTTACAGCATCATGCGTTGACTTAGCCATTGCGCCAAGCATCTTTTCATTAGGAATCATATACTCTCTTGGAATCAGGTTTACATCAGTAATCCGGTATTTCCATACTTGACGAACCGAAGTTCCGTGGGCTTTGTGTACCGGCATCTGAATTACCGGCGCAAAGATTTGCACTGCTTCGGCCTGTTCAATAAGATGCTCCGCCTTTTCTTCCTTGCCTTTATCTATTGCCTTCAATGCTTGTGCCTCTAAGCGTTCCCGCTCTTTTCGCGCCCGTTCTTCGGCTTCGGCTCTTAATTTGGCTTGCTGTTCTTCGGCTTTACGGCGTTCTTCCCGGTCAAAGTCCAGGACAGCTTTCTTTATGATGTTTTCAGCCTTGACCAGTTTATCCAATGGTTCTTGATAAAGACTCATTATTTCTTTTTTTGCTGTATCCATCGGCCTTGTTGTATTAAACCTTTCGTCCTCTAACCCCTTAGAAACAGTCTTGATTTTCTTAGCCAATTCTAAGATATTTGTCCGCTGCTCAGCGCTCTGTACTTTAAAGTCAGTTGCTTGGTTTATAATCTCAGCCGCCTGGCTTGCCAGGGATACTGCGTTAGGAGTTAATGCCACCAAAACCTTAACCTCTTTAGTCACCCTTTTAACATCTGTCATGTTTGCTCGTCCTCCAGTTATATAAATTTAAGGAACTAAGGAATACCTGCAAGTCCATTTTGTTGTCACACGCGATTAGCTTATATTTGCCATCTGGCAAGAGTTTAACGGCGTACCGCTTATACTTGGTCTTGCGCTTGTTTTGCTCGTTACTAGCTGCCTCGTAAGCAGCTGTTTGCGGGCCGACACAAACTAGGTCAACTACCGAAGCAGTCTTTATATCCAGCAATGTGTCAGCCCCGCCTAACTTTCCAATCCGGTCCAACGTTCCGGCATAACCATACTTTTTGGAATATACCCTTTGTTCTGCAAATTGAGGAACAAAATCGCACTCGGCTTTAAACCTTCGCCATGCCTCGATATATCCGTTAATCTGCGGATCATACCCGCCAAGGTTGTCATTATCGTCTAACGCAGTTGCCGCATGCACTTGCGTTCCTAAATTTGCTTTCCAGG
Source organism: Bacillota bacterium (assembly GCA_023441125.1). The sequence continues at coordinate 28,642 of JAEZQV010000274.1, read as the reverse complement.
CTAAGTCCGCCGAGCCAACCATTGAGAAGTCATGTGTCAACCCGGCAAACTGTAGTATTTGGGTAACAGACGGAATGACTATGCCATTGTCGGTATATTGGTGAAGTTCCTCATTAAATTCAAGCATTCGATTTGCTTTGGCAGTTCCGGCAGAGTTTCCGGCCGCCGTGTTTTTTATTGCACCAATCAATTACCTTCTCTGCATCTGCCATAGTCTTTGCAATAGGAATGCCGCAATCTTCGCAACTAGGGATGTTTTCATCTACTATATCAGCCTGGGACGCTTGTTTAGGCTGTGGCGGCTGAACCGGTTCTTTGCGAGGAGTGTCATTTTCCATTTCGCGTAATTCTTCCGGCATGTCTTCAACATCCTGAGTGAATATATCACTGGCCGCTGTTGAAGTCAGAGTAAGATCAATCTGGCTCCGCTTCTTCGCCATTTTAAGTACAGTGTTAGAAACATCTGCAATTTCGGTTCTTACCTGCTTAACCTTATAGGGATCATCAAACTTCCTAGCCGATTTATTCCATTTGCCCTTAAACCACTTTTCCCGACGACGGTTTTCCGGTGTTTCTTCCCATTCTTCATCACACACGGCTTTGCGCCACTTGTACTTTTCTTCGTTAGAAGAACACTCACCAATGCCGGTGCCAACATGAGTACCATCGCCGCGATAAGTTCCTTGGGTAAACACCCTAAACCTTGCTTCATCTTCAGTAGATAGATCCTCGACTGTAGGACTTACTGAAACCTGGAAGGTAGTTAATAAAACTTCTGATCCAGCTTTATATAGAGTAGGTTTTTCACATCCTGGAATTACTCCGTAATGCGTACCATCTTTCATGATCTTCCGCATAACATCTTGCACAATACTTACTTGGGCTTTTATCTCATTCGCAGATACTAAGTTGCTCACTACGCCGCCCCCTCTACCAGCCGCACACTTGCAACCTTCACGCGGCCGTATTGCTGCAGGTTAATAACATCCTGGCTTTGCAGCGCCAGCCGCTTGGCATCCCTGGCAGTAGCTGCCTTGACCATTACCTTGGCCTCAAACAAGTTGTCAGCGCGGTATTTCACTTCGTATATACCCATTAGTACAGCCTCCTTATTTCGCATATCTTCATGGCACACGCCGCATATGTCCCATATCCAGCCGCGTGCATCTTCCCAGTCGTGGCGGCGCATGTCGGCGACGAATGGTTCGTGACAGAGGTGGCAGCTATTTTGCATTGTACTTACCTCCGTCAGTCAGTATGAATGGTAATAATATCGCCGCTGGACCTATACCCATAACAAAGATTGCCGCTATCGCAAATAAGTGCTAATTCAATATTGCTTAATTTAAATGGATTGCTTAAAATCTTATAATTCGCATGCGCATAACCATTGCCGGTGGGCATTATCACTGTTTTTGATTTCAATAAATCATCAGTGACTTGCTGGTTTTTATATACAATAACGGCTTTATCTTTTATTTCTTGGTATATCTCCGAATTAGCGATACTTTTCTGTTGCCAATTGTCAGTGAAAGCCCATGGGCTATATATTTTCCTAGTGATTGTTGGCATTAAAAGCACCTTCCTTTTTATAATATAGACAATCGGTTGACAGGCAGTTACTTTGGCAGCAGTCGCCACTGCAGAGCCGGTAAGCACAAAAGTTAATCGGTACATCACAGGTGCAGCACAGGCATTCAGTTTGCATGTCGCTTCCCCCGGCAACTCAGGCACTTGTCATGCCCCTTGTATGCCTTTTCATAGGTATCTGGCTGCAGCATGATCCGCTTGCCGCAGGTTTTGCACACAAATTCGATCTTCATGCTGCCACCCCTCGCAGAGCATCTTCTGCACCTTGGGCAAAGCCAGCCAAGTAATCATTTCTGGCGGCACGTTGTCGGTATGAATTAATAACAAATTTTGCATGTTCCACCGGCAATTTGTCCCATTGATATATTGCCGAATCTTGATAACCAAGCTGAAACATGCTAGAATGTTCTTGAAAACTTTTTGTATCCGCTTCTCTTGTGGGAGCGGTTTTTTTATTTGTCTTTTTCATAACCATACCCCTTTCAAAAGTTCGTAAAGGAAGTACCCACCAAGCAAAGGAGTAATCAAATTCCAAGGTTTAAAGCGCCTGACTTGGCGTGTATCAGGTAAGGTAATTACGCGGTTAACTTCTTTGACTTGCCTTACTCTGGCAGAGCTAAGTTTTACATTTCCAAGCCAAATCCGGATCAATTCCCCATTGCAGCCAAACTTCTTATCCATTGCCATAACCTCTTCTTTGGTTGGTTCGCGCTCTCCGCGTTCAGTCCGACCCAAGGTTTCGTAACTTACACCTATAGCCAGCGCTACATTAGTCCGCGAGAACCGCCTCAATTCCCTTAGCGCACGATATAGAGAATAGTTCTTTTCTTCCATGACAGGTTTTAATTTTGCCAACATCGACATTCTGTCTCACCCCCTCTCATGAGATAATGAAAACGAAATCGGGAGCAAATTTTGTCTGCCACCCCATACCACAACGCCCTGCCATCACCCCGGTAGGGTGACTTTTTTTAGCAAACATAGCGAGCGGCATGTTTCCTAACGAGGACCATCTTTGGGTCTTGCTGCCGTTCTATGGCAGCCAGTCTACGGGACTGCTTCGCTGCTTCCTTGGCCCTTCCAATAGCCGCCAGCCGCCGTTCTGCAACAATAGCCTCGCATGTGCGATCATCAAAACAAGCAGGCACAAGACCATTCCTGCCAGGATATGTACGCCATACGTAATGTGTTGTTATACGGTGGCAAAGGATGCAGCGCACTTCATTCACGCTCCTTTCTGCACTTTTAAGTAGGGCTGCCGGCATGATGTTTTGTCGTGAACATGCACAATCACACGATTAGCCTCATCGTACATTCTGCAATCCCCGCCATGCATAATAGGTTTCTTGCAGGTTGCGCAAATTTTGAGTCGCCTTGCCAAAGTTTCACCCCGCTTTCTGACTAGCTATAATTTGACGGCCTTTAGCCCACTGTAAAACTTCATCGGCAAGAAAGCGCTTGTCTCTCCCTAATGGAAACCACGGAAGACCCTCTTTGTTAATAAGCGTATAAACATTGCATCTTGAAATATGTAAAAAATCCGCTGTTTGGTCGATGGTCATAATTGGCGGGTAGTACTTCGGCTCTTCCGCCTTGGATATCTGCGGCTCTGGCTCTGGCTTTGGCACCGGCTTCCCACACTCAGGACAGAACTTTGAGTTCATGTTAAGTTCCGTGTGGCATGCCGGACAGTTAAGTTTCTCTCCCATAAGGCCCTCCTTTCTTTGTCAATAGGTGCTTCATTTTGCAGCACATTGAATCTCTGTGCTGCGCTCTGCACGATTTGCGCCGCTCTCATGTTACCTTTATGGTGAATACCATCAAGGAGGAGTGCTATGTCATCAGATCTGATACCGATTACCGCCAGAACAGACGACGAAACATTAAAGCCTAAACTTAGAAAACTTGCAAGGAAACACGGCCGCTCCTTGAGTCGTGAAGTCGAGTTTATTTTAAAATTGTACGTCGACTATTACGAGCAAAAGAAAGGCGAGATTAAGATAGATAAGTAATAGTATGAAATTTCAACGAATTGGGAATACCGATACTGGTAGGTGTTGCCTTTTTTCGTGGGTGTAAGGCTTCGCTGTTGCAAAAGTCTACTTTGCAGGATTTTACATTTTACTCCTTGAAGATTATTGATTTAAAACTTTTAAGGAGTGGTTGTATGGATACCGCGTCAATTGCGCTAATTATCAGCCTTACTATGGCCGTAATAGGCATATACAAGTTTTATTTAGAAAGGCCAAAACTCAAGATTTATCAACAACTTGACGAACCGCACTACTACTTCAAAGCGACTAATCCTAAAAAATATACATTGCCTTACGAAGTGCTATTAGGTGTAAGAATAGACAATGTTTCAAATACGCCAATTTCTATAGCTGAGTTTCAACTTAAAATCGGCGGACATGCTCCAGTCAAATCAACCAGACATTCGCTAACCAATGAAGAATACAACCTGCTCGCCGAAATCGAAGGAATACCAAAACCCTTTAACCAGACACTTAAACCGAATCAACTATTGCCGGTAATAACACTTGCACCATACAGTACAGTAATTGGTATAGCTAGATTCCCTGACTGTCCGAAAATAGAGCAATCCTTCTTCAAAACTTATTTTTCTGCGGTTTCCCCAAGAGGTAATCACAATTGCCCTGTGACTATTCACTTTGCCCGCAACCGCAAGGATTGGTAGCGTTGTTAGCTTTCTTCAACAATCAGCGACTGGACAAAAAGGCACATAACGAGAATCCCAGACTAAAACCAACAAGAACTAAAAAGAAAACATCTTTTTTGTCAATCAAATGATTCATGTTGTGTATCACCTCCTCACCCTGTTCTCGGCAGCGTGGTTGGTTGTTGGGAGTCGCATTCTTGTACCGCATTGGTACTATTTTTTCTGAAAAAAAATTCAATTGGTACTTTATAGAACTTAGACAACCGCACCAAATGATCAAGTTTAATGCTTGTTTTACCACTTTCTAAATCGTAATACCCTTTAGCTGTCACGTAACCAATACCTTGCGCTACATCATCGAGACTGAATTTATTGTCAGACCGCAACTGTCTAATTCGGTTTAATACGTATTCTTTTGTTCCCACATTCTCACCTCCACATGTACCGATTTGGTAACTTATGTTTTTTATTATAATGTACCATTTTGGTAATGTCAAGATATTTTTACCTTTTTGGTACAAACCATTTACCAATATGGTAATACTGATATAATTTCCTTAGGTGGTGATATTATGAACGCTGACAGGCTTAAAAAGTTGCGAATTAAAAGCGGATTAAACCAAACACAGGCAGCTAAAAAATTAAATTTATCAAGGGTAAACTACAATAGATACGAGAACGGAGAAAGAGATCCAGATGATGATACATTGAAAGTAATTGCTACTTTTTTTAATGTGTCTACGGATTATTTGTTAGGAATGGACATACCTGAAAGTGGTTTAGTTACTAAGGATGATATCCGTAAAGCCAATATAACCGATGAGGAACTTGAATTAATTAAGATTACAAGAGAAGAGGGAATATCTGTAAAAGATATTCAATACTGGGCTGATATGTCTAGAAGATACAAAGAAAAAACGGAAACAAAAAAATAATAAAAGGCGTGGATTATCCAACGCCTTTTACTTTAGCTATCAATTTCTTATCTTCTTCCCATTTATTCACATCGTAAGAATAGTCTATAAAGATAAAGCCATTTGAGACAAACCAGTTGGCACCTTTTAAATCTTCTCGAATTATTGTATAGTTTGTGCCGTTGATTTCTTCAGTCCTCTCTATTTCCACATAAGCGCCCCCATCCCATAACTAAAAGTAACGCAAGTACAAACATACCGAACAAACATCCGAACATACGTTCTGTATTTCTAATTATACCGCTGCTTCTTACATAGGGCAACCTATTTTTCCGTTAATTCCTCCTTGCTTGTCAAATTTTTCGCGCAACACCATTGCATTTCCCAATCCCACCACGCGCATTTCTGCCGGCAACACGTGACTAATTCCCTCACACCAATACTCAATATAGGACAAGCCATTTCTTGCACGCTACCCAAATCGATATATAGCTCATCCACAGTCTTACCAATTAGCTTTGATATTACTTCCATTTCTTGGGGTTTAATGAATGCTTGTCCATTAATAATTTCTACTGCTCTTCTGTGACTAATTTTTATGCCGTCCTCAGCGGCTACGTCGACTAATTGTTTTGGAGTTACTCCCATATCGCGTAGTCTCATAGATACACCCTCCCGTTTTGAGTGTATCTAGTATTTACATATTTTTACCATTTATCACACCCTTTTAAAAACCCTGAAATTTACTCCTTATTCTGGACTCTGGATTATTTTCCTGTCTATTTTTGTAAATATTTTACATTAATGCCAATTAAATTTTCCGACAATTTTACTCATTATCAATTAGCATCTACAAAATAATGCATGAATTTTGTAGAATCAATGGAAAGGTGCTCCACTTTTCCGTCATTTCGACATTTCGTCTATAAAGTACAAAAACCACAGCCGATTACGGGCTATGGTTTTGGAGATTTATTTATACATATAATAACATAATATGCTAATTATTGCATCTAACCTTAGTATTATTCGCGGCATTGAAATTGGACAGGCCGTGTTTTATTTTTCCGATTAGGTAAGAGGTGTGTAAAGGAGCTGTATTTATATGTACAAACGGATATCAATCTTTTTATTAGCGGGATTGTATTTCTTATTAACCGTAATTACTTGCTCGGCCGCAGACAGATGGGACTTAATTTATCATGATGAAACTGAAGGAGTAACAGCGCTGGTATTTATAGACAGTCAAACGGTAACTATCTACAGTGAAAAAACAGATATATATTTAGATTGTTGGATCAAATACAAAATACCTACTCTTACAATGTTAGAACATTATTATCTACATGTAGATAATTTTAACTATATGAAATTAGAAGTTTATGTATATGACAAAAACGGTAAACTTGTCAAATCAAAAAATGAACGCGAAAAAGGTTGGCGGCAGTATGCGCCAGATTCAGGCGGTGAAACTATTTTGAAAAATGCTGCAGATTGGGTAATAAAACACCCTGATCTTGTAAAATGGAAATAAATTTATGCAAACAACCTGCCAGTGTTACAGGGGAACGATAATCAGAAAACAAGGAGTGGTTTTATTGAAAAAAATTATTTTTCTTTCACTTCTACTAATATTTGCTTTCTCATCTGTTGCAAGTGCGGATGTATGGGTTGATGGACACTATCGTAAGGATGGTACATATGTACCAGGTCATCATCGTAGTGACCCAGATGGCAATAAGGATAATAATTGGAGTACAAGAGGAAATACGAACCCATATACAGGAGAACGTGGGGACCGTTAATTAACTAGCGTTTCTTATGTAAGCTCTGGCAGGATGTTTTAAAAATTACAGATAATCAGTACATTGAAAGGAGCAATCATGACAACAACAGTACGCATAGAACGCCGATCAAAGAAAGCTTTCACGCTAATCATTGACCACGGAATTGACCCTATCACCAAAAAGCGTAAAAAGGAAACCCAAACAGTCCAGACCGACGATGAAGAGGTTGCCAAACTTGCACGGCTAAAAATTCTAACCGACCTAGCTAAAAAAACATATAAACCGTCAAGTAAAGCAACCGTAGAAGAGTATATCGAATATTGGTTTACTACTCCTGCAGCAAAAAGGCTTGCTCCTAAAACATTGCAAGGGTATCGAAAAAATGCTGATTTACGTATTATTCCTTGGATAGGTCATATCAAAATTAGAGAGTTAACTAGGGATGATCTAAACAAATTCTATGGGAAAATAATTGAGGTTGGTCACTTGGACAACCTTAAACCGCCAGAAATTGATCCAGTAACCGGGAAAGAAATTCCACGTAAGAGGAAGGAAGTCGGCAAAGATACGATCGAGCAGCATCACCGGTTTATCCGGCGCGTACTAAATCACGCCATTTTTGAAGATGAAATACTGGAGCGAAACGTAGCGGCCAGGATTGTCCTGCCGGAGCCAATCAAAGAGTTCAATGCTGATGAAGGTCTTGTAAAGGTTTTTACTAGTGACGAAATCATTGCTTTAGAAAACCATATTGAAAAGGACCAAAAAGCGATACCATACAAAAATATTATAAAAGTAGATCTCCGTACCGGCATGCGCAGAGGAGAAATACTTGCTCTTGAAGTAGACTGTGTTAACTTTAAAAATCGCACGATTTTTATAAAAAGATCTTTATCATACACAAAAGAAAAAGGATGCTTCTTTAAACCCACAAAAGGCAAAAAAAGGAGAATAATAGAAGTAACAGACGAAGTATTAGATGCTATCCGGGATGAGTTCCGTCGCCAGGCTCCGCACAAACTTCGCTTAAAAAATAATTATCAAAAAAACAATCTCATCTTTTGCAGAGAAGATGGTGTAAATCTCCACCCAGATACAATCAGCACACTATTTCCTAAGCTCTGCAAAAAAGCCGGCGTTTCTGAATTAAACTTCCACTGCTTGCGTCATACCCACGCCAGTCATTTGTTAGCGATAGAAGACATTGCCCATGTTTCAAAACGACTTGGACATAGTGATGTATCCATTACCTACAAAACATACTTCCATTTGATTCCCTTAGAGAAAAGAGCCGCCCTAAAAGACTTGGAAAAACGATTCAAAAAAGTAGTTTAGTGTATTATGGTGTTTTTAAGTATTTAAAATTAAATAATTTTTTATTTTTGACCGTTGTTGGACACAATCTTGGACACATATTAACATAACAAAAGGTGTATCAATGGCCGAAAAGCCTTGATACACCTGTGTTTTTCTGGTGACCCACGTAGGAATCGAACCTACAACCTACTGATTAAGAGTCAGTTGCTCTGCCAGTTGAGCTAGTGAGTCATATGGCTGGGGCGCTAGGACTCGAACCTAGGAATGCGGGAGTCAGAGTCCCGTGCCTTACCAACTTGGCGACGCCCCAATAATTATAGATTAAATCATGTTGCCCAAGAAGTATTATATATATTAATATGTATTTTGTCAAATCAATACTCGCATATTTACCATAAAAAAAACATAAATTTATTGTAACTTGCAGTATTTTTAATTATTTAACCCTATTCATAGAAAATCCTGCTGCTGTAAGCAGCAGGATAGCGATGCCCTCGGATTCATCCGGGGGCAAATTGCGACTGTTTGTATTGGATAATGACCAATGACGGCAAGCCTCTAAAAAGCTGCCTTTTGAATTCAAAGTATTGCTATACCAGTAACAAGGCTATATATAGGATGCCGGCAAAGGCCACTAAGCTTCCTTTAAGAGGCCATTCCCTTTCTGCCGTTTTGCGCTTCGGTTGTTTAAGTCCTTCATTAGCTAACTGCACAGTGCTCACTCCCAACTCGTAATCGATGAATTTAAAATATCAATTAGTAATTAATATTAATTGTATTATACCATAAAATTCCTATAATGCAAGATGTACTCATAAAAAGTTAGTTAAAAACAACAATATACTTATATAACCATCCGGCAAGCATTGTTAAGGATAAAAACGCAAAAAGAAACCGGCTGCCCGCTGGCAGACGGTAAGAGGTCATGTCATAGTGATGCGTTCTATGACATATATAGTATACTCACAAATTATTAGAAAAAAATTAACTTAATAAAATTCTAATATCATTGCAAAAAATAATTGACATTTTATTTTATTCAAGAAGGATTTTCTTATGATAATTTATAACTAATATATAGTGGATAAATTACCTAATAAATACTCGGAGGGGATCATGATGAGCCAAATTAAGATTGGAGATTATGCACCAGATTTTGTTTTAAAAGACAATCGCGGGGAAGAAACTCGTTTAGCAGATTATAAGGGCAAAAAGGTACTGCTATCCTGGCATCCCCTGGCCTGGACCAGAGTATGCGCCGAACAGATGAAAGCTTTGGAGACCAACTTAGCAGAGTTTGAAAAATATAACGTTGTGCCACTCGGACTGAGTATCGACTCCTACCCCTGCAAAAATGCCTGGGCCAAAGAACTGGGCATAGCCCAGGTAAAACTCCTGGCGGATTTTTGGCCGCACGGCGAAGTCGCCGGTAAATACGGCCTGTTTCGCGAGCAGGAAGGGTTCTCGGAACGGGCCAATGTTCTGGTCGGGGAGGACGGCAAGGTTCTGTGGGTCAAGACGTATGCTATCCCTGAGCTGCCGGACATTGCCGAGGTATTTAAGCAAATTAAAAGCCTTTAGATTTTAGTGAACGGAGGGTATTGCATGTTTCAGCAACCATTTACCGTTATGTTTGGCGGACAAGCAGGCTATGGCATCATGAGCGCCGGCACTATGCTCGCCAGAGCGGCCGGGCGCAATGGACTGTGGGCCTTTGTGGTGAACGAATATCCCTCATTAATCAAAGGCGGCACAAATACCTGCCGGGTCTGCATCGCCGGCAAGCCTGTCGAAACCTATGAAGACGGGCTGGACTTTTTATGTGCGCTGTCCCAGGAAGTAATCGATCAGAATTATGAGCACCTGAACAACGGCGCCGCTATTCTCTATGACAGTGACGCTGTAAACCCGGATATGGCCAGAGTGCCGGCCGGGACAAAACTGTATCCGCTGAAGCTCGTCGGGACGCTTACCGGCGATGCCAAGGTCATGGCCAACAGCGCCATGGTGGGAGCCTTGTGCGGCCTGGCCGGCTTTCCCCTGGCGGCAGTGGCTGACATCATGCAGGCCGAATTCAAAGGGGAGGTCTTGCAGAAAAATCTGGCGTTGCTGCAGCAGTCCTTTGACGCCGCCCGTGAGCAGTATGGTGTGCATGGCGCTTTTCCCTTTACGCTGCAGCCGGATGGACAAAAAAAGATGTTCGTAAACGGCAATGAAGCGATCTCCATGGGCGCCATCAAAGCCGGCGTAAAATTTGCCGCCGGCTATCCCATGACGCCGGGTTCCAGCATATTAACCTATTTGGCCGATCATACCGCCCAATACGGCCTGGTATTTAAACAGGCCGAGGATGAAATCGCCGCGGTCAATATGCTCATTGGCGCCGGCTTTGCCGGGGTGCGGGCCATCGGCGCCACCAGCGGCGGCGGTTTTGCCCTCATGGTGGAAGCTTTGGGCTTTGCCGCTCAGGCGGAGGTCCCGCTGGTCATTGTGGAAGCCCAGCGGGGCGGTCCCAGTACCGGTCTGCCGACCCGTACCGCCCAGGCCGATCTAAACTTTGTTGTGCACGCTTCCCAGGGCGAATTCCCCCGTATTGTCATGGCCCCAGGCGACATTGAGGAATGCTTTACCGAGACGTTCCGCGTATTTAACCTGGTGGAAAAATACCAGGTGCCGGGAATCATTTTAACCGACAAGTATTTGGCCGATTCCAGCGGCGTTCACGCCTACTTTGCTGATGCAGAGCTAAAAGTCGAACGCGGCAAACTGGTTAGTGAAGCCTGGCTGACGGAAAATCAGCCCTATGTCCGTTATGCCCTCACAGATGACGGCGTTTCCCCGCGCGCCATCCCCGGCCAGAAAGGCGGCCGCCATATCGCCACCAGCTATACCCATGGCGAAGACGGCTTCTATAGTTCGGGCAACCGTGAATTTGCCGGGCAGGAGCCTGCAATAACGGCGGCGGGCACCGACAAACTGTTCAACAAAGTGCCGGCCATGCTGAAGGAAATTCCGGGCATCAAGCTGCACGGTCCCCAGGATGCCGAACTGACGGTCATTGGCTGGGGTTCGACCAAGCAAGCCATTTTGGCCGCCATAGACCAGGTCTCCGCAATAGGGAAAAGCGTTAACTTTTTGCAAGTGGTCTATCCCAGTCCTTTCCCGGCGGCAGCGGTAAGCGAGGTGCTGGCGCGGAGCCAAAAAACGCTGCTGGTGGAAGGCAACAAAACGGCCCAGTTAGCCGGGCTGATCCGCGCCCATACCGGCTATGCGGCAGACGCCGTCTATCTGAAATACGATTCCCGCCCCTTTGTTCCTTCCGCAATAGCTGCTAGAATCAGGGAGGTGCTGGCATGACGGAAAGCCTGAATGTTCACTATGTGCCCACGTGGTGTCCCGGCTGCGGCAATTTTGGCATCTTTACAGCCTTAAAGAAGGCGTTTGCACTGCTGGCGCTGGACCCTGAGCAGACGGCGCTGGTTACCGGCATCGGCTGCTCCAGCAAAATCGCCCAGTATATCAATACCTACCGGATTGAAACCCTGCATGGCCGGGCATTGCCGGTGGCAACCGGCGTCAAGCTGGCCAATCACCGGCTCACCGTAATCGCGGAAGGCGGCGACGGTGACGGTATGGGCTTAGGGATGGGACACTTTATTCATACGGCGCGCCGCAACCTCAACATTACCTACATCATTCATAACAATCAGATCTACGGCCTCACCAAAGGCCAGACCTCGCCGACCAGCGACCTGGGCGCGTTCACCAAGTTCACGCCGCCGCCCCGGGGCAATGTAGAGCAGCCTATCAATATCGTGCAAATGGCGCTGCAGGCCGGCGCCAGCTTTGTTGCCCGCTCTACCGCCGCCGATTCCCAGCTTGCCGATGTTCTGGCCCAGGCCATCAGCCACCGGGGCTTCGCCGTTGTCGATATTCTCCAGCCCTGCGTCTCCTTTAACCATGTCAATACCTATCAATGGTATCAGGAACGGGCTTACCGCCTCACAACCCTGCCTGACTATAATCCGGCCGACTTTGCAGCCGCCTCGGCTGTAGCCGGCCAGTGGGGCGATAAGATTCCCACCGGCATTTTGTATCGTACCGAGCGGCCGGTATTTGAAGACTCCCTGCCCCAGTTGGCCAGCAATTCATTGCTGGATCAGCCCCTGCAGCCTATCTCCGTGGCTGCCCTGATGGACGAACTGGCTTAACCGCAAAACCTATCCATTCACTACAGACCTGCAGCCTTCAGGCAAGTTTGCCCGGAGGCTGCTTTATTGTTTCTGCGGCGCAGGATAAGGCCATAAAACTTAGCCGTGGCGCTGTTTAGCGGCAGTTTTCCAGATTTTTAAAGTCAAAAGGTCAAAAAGTCAGAAATAATCAGATTGCTTATGATTGGCGGATACTATTTAAAAAAAAAGTCTAAATTGGGTGTAATTCGCTTGATTTGACCTTATTTGACTTTTCAAATAATAACCGTTATCTGGTAACATAGAATTGTAATCAAGCAATACTTCCATGCAACCCGCATTTCATAAATTATAAAGGAGGCGCTACTTATGGGAAAAGTAGTAGGTATTGATTTAGGTACAACCAACTCTTGCATTTCTGTATTAGAAGGAGAACGTCCGGAGGTAATCGTCAATGTCGAGGGCGGTCGCACCACACCTTCTGTTGTGGCCTTCCGCGATAATGAGCGTCTTGTCGGTCAGTTGGCCAAACGCCAGGCGGTTTTAAATCCTGCCAAAACCTTCTATTCGGTAAAACGCTTCGTCGGCCGCCGGTTCAATGAAGTAAGCGATGAAATGAAACTGGTGCCGTACAAAGTAGTCCAGGGTACGGATGACACTGTTAAATTCCTCGTCGACGACAAACAGTACGCGCCGGAGGAAATCTCGGCGCAGGTCCTGCGCAAACTGGTGGACGACGCCGGCAAGTATCTGGGGGAGAAAATAACCGATGCCGTGATCACGGTGCCGGCCTATTTTAACGATGCCCAGCGTCAGGCCACCAAAGACGCCGGCCGGGTCGCCGGCCTCAACGTGCTGCGGATTATCAACGAGCCGACAGCCGCCGCGCTGGCTTACGGACTGGACAAGAAAAAGAATGAGACCATCCTGGTATTTGACTTAGGTGGCGGTACTTTCGACGTATCCATTCTGGATGTAGGCGACGGCGTATTTGAAGTGAAGGCTACCAACGGCGACACGCATCTGGGCGGCGACGACTTCGACAAAGCCGTTGTCGACTGGCTGGCCGCCGAGTTCAAGAAAAGCAACGGCATTGACCTTTTAACAGACAAACAGGCGCTGCAGCGGCTTACCGAAGCGGCCGAAAAAGCCAAAATCGAATTGTCGGCCGTAACCGAAACCACGGTCAATCTGCCCTTCATCACGGCTGATGCCAGTGGTCCGAAACATCTGGAACAGAAACTTACCCGGGCAAAATTTGATGAAATCACCCGTTCGCTGGTGGACCGCTGCCGCATTCCGGTGGAAAAAGCGCTGGTCGATGCCAAACTGACTGCCAAGGATATCGACGAAGTCATTCTGGTGGGTGGTTCCACCCGTATCCCGGCCGTACAGCAGCTGGTCAAGCAGTTGACCGGCAAAGACCCTAATCAGAGTGTAAACCCGGATGAGGTGGTCGCCATTGGCGCCGCCATCCAGGGGGCCGTCCTGAGCGGTGATCTCAAAGATGTGGTTCTCCTGGATGTTACGCCGCTGTCTCTCGGTGTGGAAACACTGGGCGGCGTTATGACCAAGATTATTGAACGCAACACCACCATTCCCGCCCGCCGCAGTCAGGTGTTCAGTACCGCCGACGACAATCAGCCCGAAGTTGACATTCATGTCCTGCAGGGTGAACGGGAAATGGCCGGTGACAACCGGACTCTGGGCCGCTTCAAATTAACCGGTATCCCGGCCGCCCCGCGCGGTTTGCCGCAGATTGAAGTCACCTTCGATATTGACGCCAACGGCATCCTGACGGTCAGCGCCAAGGACAAAGCGACCAGCAAAGAACAGTCCATTACCATCAGCGGCGCCAGCAACCTGGATAAAGCCGATATCGACCGGATGGTGGCCGATGCCAAACGCTATGCGGCCGAAGACAAAAACCGCCGGCAATATGTCGAACTGAAAAACGAAGTAGATTCGCTGGCCTATCAGGCCCGCAATTTCCTGGCGGAAAAAGGCGGCCATCTGCCCGCGCATCTCAGCGGCCGGCTGTCGGCCGCACTGGAAGCCGTCGGCCAGGCCGGCGACAACGCCGATATGGCTAAACTGCAGCAGCTTAAAGGTGAATTGGAACAGGCCTACAGCCAGGCTGCGCAATACCAGCCGGCAGAGTCCGGGCAGCAGCAACCAGGGGCAGCTCCTGGCAGCCAACCCAGGCAGGATGACGTCATCGACGTTGAATATGAATAAAACAAGGTAAGGTAAAGGGGTGATGCTCATGCAATATATCGATTATTACGAAGTATTAGGGGTTGCCAAGACTGCGACTGAAAAAGAAATCAAACAGGCGTACCGCAAGCTGGCCCGCAAGCATCACCCCGACCTGCATCAGGGTGATGCCAAAATGCAGGCTGAAGAAAAGTTCAAGCAGATCAACGAAGCCTATGAAGTACTGGGCGATCCGGACAAACGGGCTAAATACGATAAACTGGGTATGAACTGGCAGGCCGGCGATGACGTCCATGTTGACCCGTCCGCCGCCGGCGGCGGCTCTACGTATAGTTACCAGGGAAACGCCGAGTTTGATCCGTCCGAATTCAGCAGTTTCTTCGCCAGCATCTTCGGACAGGATTTCAGCCCCGGCCGGCCTGGCGGCAGAGGGACACGCTCCGCCAATTTCAAAGGGGAAGATATCAATGCAGAGATTCATCTTGCCGTCCCCGAGCTAATTCAGGGAGTGGAAAAGGAGCTTCAGCTGTCGGCGCCCCAGGTCTGCGCCGCCTGCGCCGGGCAGCGTTTCAGCCAGCACGGCATTTGCCAGGCCTGCGGTGGTACCGGGGTCACTGAAACCGTCAAAACCGTCAAGGTCAAAATACCAGCCGGCCTCTATCCGGGTGCGTCGCTGCGCCTCAAAGGCCTGGGCGGCCAAGGCAGCGGCACTGGCGCCGCCGGCGATCTGTACCTCAATATCCTGGTGTCTGATCCTACCTGGCAGGTAAACGGCAGTGACCTGGAAACCGAACTCACCCTCTATCCGGAACAGGCCGTACTGGGCGACCAGCTCAAAGTTGCCACGCCGCACGGCCCGGTTCAGCTTAAAATTCAGCCCGGCACGCACTCCGGCCAGCGGTTGCGGTTAAAAAACAAAGGCCTGCCCCACAAACAGGGCTTGGGCGATCTGTATCTGAAAATCCGCATTGACATCCCGCAGAATCTGCCGGAGGCGGAAAAAGCGCTCTACCGAAAAATACGGGAGAGCAAAACGCAGCATGAACCGGCCCAGGGCGTAGCCTAAATAAAAAACAAGTCCGTAGCACCCCGGTGCTACGGACTTGTTTTTGTTATATTTATTGTTTGCCGGGCAAATCCAGCACGGCATTCATGCTGCCTGTCCGGTAGCCGGCTAAATCCAGTGTAACAAAGGTAAAGCCTAACTTGCGCAGTTCAGCATTGATCAGGCCGGCTTTATCCGGCGCAGCCAGGCCGGCAATATCTTCCGGCGACACCTCAATCCGGGCCAGATTGTCGTGATGTCTGACGCGGACCTGACCGCGGCAGTACTGTTTCAGGAAGGCTTCGGCCTGTTCAATCTGGTTAAGCCGCTCGGCCGTAACCGGCAGGCCGTAAGCCACCCGCGACGACAGACAGGCGGCGCTGGGTTTATTCCAGGTGGGCACGCCCCACGCTTTGGAGACGACCCGGATTTCCTCTTTGGTCAGTCCGGCTTCCAGCAGCGGGCTGCGTACGCCGCACAGCTCATCAATGGCCCGCATGCCCGGGCGGTAGTCTGACTGGTCATCGGCGTTGGAGCCTTCCAGCACCCAGGCGATTTTTTCCTCATCCGCCCATTTTTTCAAAGCGTCAAAACGTTCCTTCTTGCAGTAATAGCAGCGATCCGGTGTATTGGCCACAAATTCAGCGCTGTTAAGCTCGCTGATATGCAAGAGCACATGCCGGATGCCGATTTGCTTGGCAATGGCAATGGCCTCCTGGCGTTCCGATGCCGGCAGGGTTTCCGAATAGGCGGTAACAGCCACGGCCTTATCGCCCAGCGCCCGCTGCGCCGCCGCCGCCAGGAAACTGCTGTCCACACCACCGGAAAATGCAACGGCCACAGTGCCCATTTCTTGCAGTAGCTTTATCAGATTGTCCAGTTTTACGGTGCTTTCCATGCTTGGTTCCTCCTGTATCATTAGGTTAAATGACATATTCCGAATTGGTCTCATGGGCCAGTTCAAATTCGCGGAAGACCTGCCCGCGGTAGGCGGTAAGACCGGCGTTTCCCCGGTCGCAGGGCTTTGGCAGCTTGATATCAATAATGCGGCTGATCCGCCCCGGATTCGGCGACATGATCACCACCCGCTGCGCCAAATATACCGCTTCGTCAATGTCATGGGTAACAAAAATAATTGTCGGCTTCTTCTCCTGCCAGATGCGAAGCACTTCGTCCTGCAACCGGTAACGGGTGAAAGCATCCAAAGCGGCAAACGGCTCGTCCATAAAAAGAATGTCCGGCTCAACGGCCAGGGCTCTGGCAATGGCCACGCGCTGTTTCATCCCGCCGGAGAGCTGCCGGGGAAAACTGCGGGCAAACTGGCTTAGCCCCACCAGTTCCAGATACTCTTCCGCCTTGGTCCGGGCCGCTTTGCTGTTCATGCCCTTGGCTTCCAGGCCCAGGATGACATTATCGAGCACATTGCGCCACGGAAACAGGCCATAATCCTGAAAAATTGTAATATGTTTGGGGTTAGGGCGCTCGACGGTCAGCCCGTCAATGGTCAGCGTTCCGCTGGTTGGCTGTTCAAAGCCGGCCATCAGGTTCATTAAGGTGGTTTTGCCACAGCCGCTGGGTCCGAGCAGGCACAAAAATTCGCCGGCCTGGATCTGTAAGTTGATATCAGTAAGTACAGCCAGCTGCTCCCCCTGGGTTCCCGGAAAACTCTTGGTAACATTGGCTAGGGCAATTTTTGCTGCATCTGTGTCTCTCATATTAGCTTACTCCCCATCTGCGGTTAATGCTTCTCTCGGCCCAGCCAAACAGGGAATTGATGGCCAGGCCTAAAAGACCGACCACCAGCATCCCGCCCATAATCCAGTCTGTCCGCAGGAAATTGCGGGAATCCACGATCAGATAGCCCAGCCCCGATTGCGCTCCCAGCATTTCGCCGGCTACCAAATGAATCCACGCTACGCCAATGGCGATATTCAGCCCGATCATAATATAGGGAAAAGCGGCCGGAATAACAATTTTGGTGAACAGCATGCCCTGGCCAACGCCAAAATTCTGAGCAACCTTCAAATATACCGGGTCGATCTTGCGAACGGCGCTAATAGTGGCTAGCAGAATGGGAAAAAAGGCCGACAGAAAAATAATAAATATCGCCGGGGCATTGCCCACGCCAAACCATAGTACCGCCAAAGGAAACCAGGCAATCGGCGAAATGGGCCGCAGGATCTGCAGGATGGGCCCCAGCGCCTTAAGTGAATAGGTATGCCACCCCAGAACAAGTCCTAAGGGAACGGCGACAAGGAGCGCCAGACTATAGGAAATGGCAAAGCGAATGAGACTTACCTGAATGTGTTCCCATAATATACCCGATCCGGCCAGTTCACCCAGACCGGCCAGAACCTTAGCCGGGCCGGGCAATTGCTCCGGGGTGTAAAAACCGGCGGCAAGCTGCCACAGTCCGAGAAAGGCGCCAATCGCCAGCCACGGCAATAGTACAGTCCTGGATAACCTGTTTCTTTGCATATTCAGGTCACACCCCGAAGGCCTTCCTGGCGAACCGGTCGTCGATATACTGCGCTAAATCAATCTTATCTTTGGTTATACCGAATTGTACAAGATAATCCTGTGTAGCGGTAAAGTCCTTAATATCAGGGACAAGGTTGGCAAACGTAATACGGCCTTTGGGATTTGTCAGGACATGTTCGATGACTTCCTGCTTCTGGCCAAGATATTTAAGCGATAATTTGGCAGCTTCCTGCGGATTGTTGTCAATAAAGGCAGCGGCTTTGGCCAGACCGCCGACCAGTTCTTCGACCGCCTCCGGGTTCTTCTGTACTAATTCTTCCTGGACATTCAGCACGCAGCAGATATGGTCGTGCCAGATATCCTTACTCAGTACCAGCACCTTGCCGACTTTCTGCATCTCGGCTTGTCCGCCAAACGGCTCGGCCACAATAAACGCGTCCACCTTGCCGGTCGACAGGGCATTGACCATCTCGGGCGGCGACATATCCAGCAGTTTTACATCGGCATTGGGATTAATGCCTTTGTCGGTGAGCAGTTTATGGATGAGGATATTGTGGGTCGAGAAGCGGCTGGGAATGGCAATGGTCTTGCCGCGTAAATCTTCAATGCTGTTAAGCTCCGGACTGTTTTTCGCCGTAAGTACCGAGCCGTTGCGGTGGCCTAAGAACACGGCCTTGACCGGAACGCCTTTTTGTTTCAGGCTCATCCCGATCGGGGTCAGCGCAAAGGCGCCCTGAATAGCCCCGCCTTTCAAGGCTTCCGCCAGTTCCGGCCAGCCGGAAAATTTAACAGGCTCCAGGGTAAATTGCTTGAACTCGGTCTGACCGTGAGCAATCATGGTCAAGTGGTCGGTAATGGGCAAATAGCCGATTTTAACGGTCGGTTTATTTTTCGTCTGGCCGGAATTTGTACCGGCCTGCTGGCTGGTGCTTGTCCCGCAGCCGGCCAGACTTAAACCACCGGCCAGACCAGCGGCCATATATACGCTTTTCTTTAAAAATTCTCTTCTGTCCATGATATACCTCCTGTTTATTTGCTGTTCCATGCCAGTGTACGTCTTCTTTGCGCCAGATCATCGACAATTCTCTGCCCTAAAGCGAGCGGCTCAGGCACCACGACCATGACCGAGCCAAGCAGCGCCTGCGTGTCATGGGCAAAGAAATTGGCTACTTTGTCCGACCCCTGCACCGGCGCCGGAATGCAGTGATACGAATTAAGACCCATTAACCGGAAACTGAGAGCGGCACCCACCCCTTTTTCATTAGACCATTCGGGGCTGGCGAATGCCAACGGCATGTTCTTCAGCGGCTGGCCGCATTTGTCGGCCAAGGCGCGGAATAAGCCGGAAGCCCTGGCATTATCCAGACATTCGCCCATATGCCATACCGGCGGCAGTTTGCGCTCGGCCAATATTTCCTGCAGGCCGGGGCCGGCCTTATCCAGGGCCTGCCGGGTGCAATAGCCCATTTTTAAGAGCGGGAGCGAAGCGCAGCCATTGGTCAGAACAATAATGTCATTGGCCAGCAAGGTATCCGCTACTTGCACAATGGCCTGTTCATAGACAACCTTGGGGTTATTGCAGCCGACAAGATTGACGATGCCTTTGATTTTGCCGCTCTTAAGCAAGGCCGCCAGCTCGTCCAGGCTGCCAAAGGCCTGGGTGATGTTCTCCACTGAGAAACCGACCTCGGCCGCTAAGCTGACTGCCGGTATATACACATTCTGCTGCTGGCGGGCGGAATAATTTTGCACGGCCAGCTTGACAATGGCTTTCGCCTGGCTGTGAATCTGGTCCATATTGGCGTGCTGATGATCAAAGGCAATATGGGTAGCGCCGGGCAAACGGCAGGAATCGCTGGTGGTAATTACTTTGGTATGGAAGCAGGCGGCGACATCCATAATTCCCGGATAAATATCCTGCAAGTCGGCCACCCAGGCGTCGAGGGCACCTGTTCCCATGACCAACTCGGCGCCAAGGGCATTACTTAGTGGCTGAACCTCGCCGTAGCGGTACAGCGAAGATAAGCCGGAACAGCAAATGCCGTATAAACGGATACCGGCCGCCCCCTGGGCTTTGGCCAGTTCAACAAGCTCCGGCTCCCGGCTGGCCTGTACCAGCGCCGACGGCAGCACCGGCGAATGGCCGTGCAGGGCAATATTAACATATTCTTGTTTTATGGAAGCAAAATTTGTGTCAATAAAACTGCGTTTGGGCGGCCCATACAGACAGTCGGCGGCAATAGACGGCCCCAGCACACTGTTCCAGGAAAAAGCCAGACCGCAGCGCAGCAGCTGTTTCATGAGATTTTCCCAGTCGCCGTCGGTGCCGGTACCGGTGCGGTGCAGGGCTTCAAATACTTCATGATAGGAGCCGACGGGGATAATATCCAGCTCTGACCAGGTCTGCACCCGTTCCGGCGGGGCCATGGCGGCAATCGTCCGGTGTGGGGCCGGAACGGCGCGGGCCATGTCTTCCAGCAGCAGATCGGCCAGTTGTTCGGCCAGCTGGGTCACTGTTTTTTCTTCTGCATAAATGCCGAAGGCTTTAGCCGTAGCGACAATTTTCTCCTGTCCCAGAAGCGGCAGTGCGACCTGGCCGCTGGCGGCTTTTTTCAGCGCCAGCAGCACTTCCCGCCCGCGTGAACCGTGGGCGGCTACGCCGGCTGCTACCCAGCGCAGAATATTGCGGGCCACAATGACATGGGCATCAGCGCCGCAGACGCCTTTAGGGCTTTTCTCCGTAATTCGGCAAGGCCCCATATTGCAAATCCGGCAGCAAGTTCCTGCCAGGCCGAAGCTGCAATGCGGCTTTTGCGCGTCAAACCGGTCAAAGACGGTAGGGATACCGGCCTTATCTAAATGAGTAAGCATGTCCCGGACACCCGGATCAGGCGTTTGTTCAATCACTTGCGCTTTCGAGGGAAAGGTTTTGCGGTACTCATTAATGGCGTCAAAACTCATAGTTACCTCCAAGTAGTTGCTTTCATTGCTTCCTAGAAAAAAAGCTCTTTCCGCAGGGAAAGGAGCTTTTTTATGACTATGCCTTACTTCAACCCGAAATGATTACCGTATGGGCAATATACTTTGCAACGCTGGATTGTCCATATAGGAGCCGGCACTCCCCGGATAAAAGCAAAATATGTAGTTGATGCTCATATACTACTATTAGCCATATATTTTGTCAATGCCCATTTAATAATTTATCAATATGTAATTACTTCACCAACGCCTGCGTCAAATCAGCAATTAAATCATCTGCATTCTCCAGACCGACTGAGAATCTGAGCAGGTTGTCAGGCGTAAGGCTGCCGGGGCCCTCGATGGAAGCCCGGTGTTCTATCAGGCTTTCTACCCCGCCCAAACTGGTGGCGCGGGAAATGATCTTCAGGTTTCCGGTCAGAGTCAGAGCCGCCGCTTTGCCGCCGCGCACCTGGAAGGACATCATGGCGCCAAAGGCACTCATTTGCCTGGCGGCGATCTCATGGCCCGGATGACTCGCCAGACCGGGATAATACACTTTTTCGATTTGCGGGTGCTGATTTAGGAATTCGGCAATTTTGCCGGCACTGTTTGTCTGATTCTGGACCCGACAGGGCATAGTCTGCACGCCCCGCAATACCAGCCAGCAGTCAAAGGGCGACGGCACTGCCCCGCCAATCCGCTG
Source organism: Bacillota bacterium (assembly GCA_023441125.1). The sequence continues at coordinate 6,757 of JAEZQV010000274.1, read as the reverse complement.
AATCATTTGTATTTTTTGGAAAAACTTATCATTGTGTTTGCTGATAAGTGCGCCCCCCAGGACATCACTGTGGCCGCCAAAATATTTGGAGGTGGAGTGAATGACGAAGTCGGCTCCCAAATCCAGCGGCCGCTGCAGAACCGGCGTAGCCCAGGTGTTGTCGCAGGCCACCAGGGCGCCGGCCCGGTGGGCGATGGCCGCCGCCTGAGCAATATCGGTTATCTTCAAAGTCGGATTCGAAGGTGTCTCCAAAAATACTAATTTCGTGTTAGGCCGGATCGCGGCCTCGATTGCCGCCAAATCGGTGGTATCAACAAAAGTAACAGTAAGCCCCCAGGGGGCAAAAATATCCTCAAACATATGAACGGTACCGTGATACAGGTCTTTGGAAGATAATACATGGTCGCCGGGAGCCAGCGCCTGCAGCAAAGCCATAATGGCCGCCAGGCCGGAAGAAAAGGCCGCTGCCCCCGCCCCGTTTTCCAGTGCGGCCAGGCATTTTTCGAGCGCATCCCGGTTAGGGTTGGACAGCCGGGAGTAAACATACCCGCGTGGATAGCTGCCGTCAGGCTCACGTTCAAAAGTTGTTGTTAAGTAAATCGGCGGCGAAACCGCTCCGGTTGCTTGCTCTGCTTCATGTCCCAAATGAATGGCCTTGGTTGCAAAATCCATGGTTTACCCCTTCCTGTCTGGCGCCAATTACCAGGTAACTGCGACAGACCCTGCATATTTGTCTTCTACATATTTTTTAACCTCATCAGAATGGTAGGCTTTGATGAGCTTTTGAAAAACAGGGTTATCCTTATCGGCGGTTCGCACAACCAGCAAATTGGCGTAAGGCGAATTCGCATCTTCGATGGCGATGGCGTCTTTGTTCGGAATTAAGCCGGCCACCATCGCGTAGTTGGTATTAATAGCCGCGATATCGACATCATCCATGGAGCGGGGAATCTGCGCCGCATCAATTTCCTTGATTTTAATATTCTTGGGGTTCGCCACGATATCGTTGACGGAAGCGGTTATCCCGGTATTGTCTTTGAGTTTTAGCACACCGCTTTTTTCCAGAATCTTAAGCGCTCTGGCGCCATTGGTCGGGTCGTTCGGCACAGCCACGGTGGCTCCCGGCTGCAGGTCATTGATGTTTTTCACTTTCTTAGAATAAATGCCCATGGGAAAAATAATGGTTTTGGCCACTGACACCAATTCATATTTGCGGTCTTTTATCTGATTGTCAAGCCAGGGCTGATGCTGGTAGCTGTTGACGTCAATGTCCCCCTGGTTCAAGGCAATATTGGGCTGCATATAATCATTGAACTCTACAATCTGGATCTTCAGACCGTCCTTTTCCGCCACTTTTTTGACCACTTCCATAATTTCGGCATGGGGTCCGGCAGTTACCCCCACTTTGATTGCCTTGGCGGCAGCAGGACTTTGTGTACCGGCAGTCGCGGCCGGCTGCTGCTGGCCACAGCCGGTGGCGACAAGCAGCATGCTTAGGATGGTAATAAACAAGGCAATGAATTTAGTATTCTTGTTCATTCCTGAAAAACCTCCCACGATTCCTTATTAATAAATCCGGCTGCCCTTTGAGCCGAATTTGCGCACATGCACCCAGTGGCGGTAGCGCGGATCGGCCGGGTCGGCCGCTATGGCTGCCGGTTCCTCCAGATACAGTTTGCTGTTACCTGTTGTGTACAGCTTGCGGTCCTGCCCGACCGGGCATACCTTAATGCAAATACCGCAGGGGTACCGGTGTTCTTCCCGCAGAGTATGGTGATGTTTGGCGCAGGCTTCTTTGTTCATAGCGGCAATGACGGAATCCTCTCTGGTGGTAAATGCCTGGGACGGGCACAGGCGCTGGCATAGCCGGCATTGCACGCAAAGGTCTTTCTCAACCAGTGGATCGGCCGGCAATTCGGCTTCGGTAAACACCGATACATATCTGACCCGGGGCCCGTATGCCGGGTTCAGCAGGGTATGGTTATAGCCAATGGTGCCGAGGCCGGCATACTTGGCGGCAAACACATGGCTGAACGCCGCATTGGGGTTCTCAACCAGCACCTTGATATCGCCATAGGCATCACGCGGGAAGAAGATGGCGGCCTGACCGTTTTTATTTAAATACACGGACAGTCGGTAGCCGATTTCATCCAGCAGCCGGTTGGTGGTATTGTATAATTCACTGTAGTAAATAGACGGCGTAGTCTCCAGGATTGGCAATAAAACCGGAATACCGAGCACAATAACGGTTTTGGCCTGCGGCCAAATAACCTCCGGCCGGAAGAGCTCGGGTACCTCCTTGTGTTCGGCCCATCTGGCAACAGGGGCAAAGCCAATGAGGTCAGCGCCCAGACGCTGAGCATGTTTAATTATTTTAGCTTTAAGTGATGACGGCATAGTTTCTCCTCTCCCAACTAAAACAAAAGGCTTAAGACGCTTGCGAAATCATCTTAGCCTTTTGCTTTGCTGAAAACAAATCAGTTGCTGCAAATCTTACAAGGACTATTTAACGGCGGTAAAAGCCTGTTCCAAATCAGCTATGACATCGGCAACATCCTCAATACCGATCGACAAGCGCACCATATCGTCCGACACACCGGCGGCGCTGAGCTGCTCGCCTGTCAGTTGGGAGTGAGTGGTGCTGGCAGGGTGAATTACCAGCGACTTGGCATCACCGACATTGGCCAACAGCGATAACAGCTTAAGATTGTTAATGAATGTCCTGCCGGCTTCCAGGCCGCCTTTAATGCCGAAAGTCAATATGGCGCTGGCGCCTTTCGGCAGATATTTTTGCGCCAGTTTATAATCAGCATGGCTCTCCAGCCCCGGATAACTCACCCAGGATACCAGTTCATGCTTGCTTAAGTATTCGGCTACGGTCTGGGCGTTCTGGCTATGCCGCTCCATTCTGAGGTGCAGCGTTTCCAGTCCTTGCAGGAAGGAAAAGCTGTTGAACGGACTGAGGCAGGCCCCTAAATCACGCAGAATTTGGACCCGCAGGCGAATGAGATACGCCAATTGGCCGAGCGCTTGGGTATAGCTTAAATCATGATAGCTGGGATCAGGCTCGGACAGCAGCGGAAATTTGCCGGTAGCCCAGTTGAATTTGCCGCTGTCTACCACGACGCCGCCCATGGAGGTGCCGTGGCCGCCGATAAATTTCGTGGCCGAATGAATGACAATATCGGCGCCAAAGTCAATTGGCCGGCAAAGATACGGGGTAGCAAACGTATTGTCAATCAGGAGCGGTATGCCGTGATTATGGGCAATGGCGGCTACGCTTTCAATATCCAGCACGTCAATTTTAGGGTTACCAATGGTTTCGGCGTACAGCGCCTTAGTCTTGGGAGTAATGGCTTTGGCGAAGTTCTCCGGGTCACTGGGATCGACCAGTGTTACTTTTATCCCCAGCCGCGGCAGGGTATAGGCAAACATATTATAGGTACCGCCATATAGCGTGGAAGAGCTGACAATCTCATCCCCCGCCTGGGCAATATTGAAGATCGCCGCACTGATAGCCGCATGCCCGGAAGCAAAAGCCAGGGCGCCTATACCGCCTTCTAACGCGGCAATGCGTTTTTCGAATACGTCGGTCGTGGGGTTCATGATCCGGCTATAAATGTTGCCAAACTCTTTGAGGCCAAATAAATTGGCCGCATGATCGGCATCACGAAAATTATACGACGTTGTCTGGTAGATAGGCACTGCCCGCGAGCCGGTGCTCGGATCAGGTTCCTGGCCGCCGTGCACAGCCAAGGTGTTAAACTTTAAGTTTTCAGGTAAAGCCATGGTTATTACCTCCCGTATGTATTAGTTATATGGTTTTTAGGGCAAAAAGAAAAGACCAAAGAATTATCCCTTCCGGGTAATTCCTGGCCTTTAGTCTATCTAATCAGCCTGAGTGCAACAGCACCGATGTAACATTGTAATCTGAGGATACCATACCGGCTAGCGGTTGTCAATAAAAATCAGCTAAAAGATGTAAATACTCCGGATTTTCATATCATCCGGCAGTGTATTGGAATCGCCGCCGTTTAGCCAGGCAACAGGCATGTTGTCGGCGCTGATGTCAAGTTCATAGCGCATCTTACTGTCTTTAGCAATAGCATACAGTGAATCGGTGTACTGGATGGAGCTTATATTGCCGGCCCGCCTTAGTTCACCCAGCGTGCCGCCTACGCCAATCCCGGTTGCCGTCTTATAGCGGTCATCCAAAACACGGATCGCGGTCACGACCTTATCCGGCCCTTGTTTGCTTTTGGCAAAGAAAACCGTCAGGGACGGCAAGCCGGAGCCTTGATGGTAAGCTCGTAAAACCGGATAGTTATAACCGGACAGATATTCTTCCCCGGCAACAACGGCTTGCTGACCAAACTGCTGATACAGATTGTCAACCGATTTGCCTATGCCGACTGCGCCGGCATACCCTGACGCGAGGACAAGATCACCTGGCGGCGGTGATGATGGGCCAAACGCATTAGCAGCTCCCGCCTTGGTATTTGCTGCTTGCGTGACTTGGGCGACCTGGGGTTTGGTCACACTGGTATTCGGCAATGATTCCGGCTTTTTATCGGCCGGCGCCAGTTTATTCAGGTTTTCCTGAAGTTCTTTCACACCGGCTCTGACAAGGATATCCAGCGTGCGGCGGTCATTCCTGGTTTTGGCCATACTCACCACATTATTGCCTTTACTGTCACTGGCCGTAATATTGGCGCCTTTTTGCAGCAAAGCGGCGGCCACATCGGCATGACTGTTCCAGACCGCTTTCATAAGCGCGGTCTGCCCATCCTTGTCACGGGCATTGATATCGGCCCCTTTTTCCAGCAGTTGCCGTACCACGGCAATGCGCCCATACGCCGCGGCCGCATGCAGCGGTGTGTACCCGTCACTTTTCCGGTAGGAATCGGGCGACATACCTGCTTCTAAAAATAGCGCCGTAATTTCTTTCTCGCCCCGGCCGGCATATTTGACAAAATCATCGGCCGTGAAGCTTATGGACATACGGGATAGCTGATTTTCCGGCAGGTTAGCCTCTTCCAGTTTGGCTTGACTGTCAATAATGCCGTAATAGGCCCCCAGACCGACAATTGCCGGCAGCAAAATCAAGGCAAAATAGATCAGGTGCTTTGGTTCCAGACCGGCGGCAAACTTGCTCAGGGCATTCTTGCCGCCGGCGAGCATTCCGCTTACATTTGGCCTGGGAACTGCCGGTGCCTTAACGCTCTTTATTTGTGCTGTGAACTCTTTTGTCTTATCTTTTATCTTTGCCCACATAATTAATTTACTCTCCAGCAGGTAAGATTAACTATCTATTATATTCGCTTTTCAGGGTCATTTTCCCTTTTATCGACATGCTTAACATGAAAAACTTAACAATTGCGCCGTGGCACGCAGCCACTGTTTCCTGTACAATAAAATAGCAAATACATAGTAATATCTTAAATATAAATATATGGTGGTGCCGCTGCATGATAATAAGTGCCAGCAGACGAACAGACATCCCGGCCTTTTATGCCCAATGGCTTGTCAACCGTCTGCAAGCAGGCTTTGTTCTTATTCAGAATCCGCGCAATCCCAATCGTATTGCCAAGGTTCCCCTGAACCCGGACGTAATCGACTGTATTGTCTTTTGGACAAAGAATCCCCGGCCAATGCTCAACAAGCTGCCGCTTATTGACGCACTGGGATTTTCGTATTACTTCCAGTTTACCATCACGCCGTATGACCAGCGCGTGGAAAAAGGCTTGCCGGCAAAAAACGAGAGCATCGAAACATGTAAAATGCTCAGTGACCGTATCGGTAAACACCGTGTCGTCTGGCGCTATGATCCGGTAATCATCAGCCACGAATTTTCCGTGCCCTATCATCTGGCGGCCTTTGATAAAATGTGCGCCAGTCTTAGCGGCTATACACATAGCTGCAGCATTAGTTTTATTGATTTGTATCCAAAAATGCGGACAAAGGCCAAAGGTATTGCCGATACGGCAGTGAGTGATTCTGACAAACACCGGCTTGTCCAGGGATTTGCCGCCATCGCCCGGCATTACCGCCTCCCTTTGGTGACCTGCGCGGAAGCTATTGATTTCACGCCGTATGGTGTAGCACCGGCTGCCTGCATTGACCCAGGCCTGCTGACAGCTATCCTCGGCACTGCCCTTCAGGCCGGCAAAGATCCCAACCAGCGCCCGGCCTGCCAATGCCTGGAAAGTATTGACCTTGGCGCCTACGACTGCTGCCCGCATGGCTGTGTTTACTGCTATGCCACAACCAGTTCAACAGCGGTGTCCAAAAATATCTCCCGTCATGACCCGTCCTCTCCGCTGCTGCTCGGTTTTCCGCGCGGCGATGAAATTATAACCGACAAGGCCGTTCACTCCTGGCGCGTTAAACAAACCTCTTTATTTTAATAAACCGGCCGCACCGGGCTCCCGTATAGGAAGTCGCAGTGCGGCTGTAATCATTTTTATACCACTTGCACTTTATATTCTCTCATCCAATGGTCGGTTTGAACAAGATAGGCAAACAGCTGCGGCCCGCTCATCAACTGCCCGAACCAGGGAATGTTGGAAGCCGACAAATCGGTTTCGGCAATCGCCTTCAGCGCCTCAATATCAAGCAGTTGCTGCAGGGGCGATGCCGGGTCATTTAAAACGGCCAGCGCCTCGCCGACAACAGCCTTGGTGTAGGCCGGGTTATGGGTCTTCGGATAGGGACTCTTTTTCCGCCACAGGACATCTTCGGGCAGGATACCTTGCAA
>JAEZQV010000271.1 GCA_023441125.1 Bacillota bacterium | reverse complement strand
CTACATGGCATTGCGGATGCTCTTCTTTGTTTAGCGTCTGTCCGCGGCGTTGCTGCTACGGCTCTGCTAAATACCGCAACCAGGTCGGAAGATTACCTATTTCATCACTCGGTTAATGTCGGTATTTTGGCAAGTATTATCGGCCGCCTGAGCGGCGCCTTTAGTGAGCTGCAACAAAAAAGTCTGGTTTTAGCCGGCATTCTGCATGATCTTGGCAAGCTGGAGATTCCTGTCCAGGTATTGTATAAGACCGGCCGACTGACAGAAGAAGAACTCAATACGGTCCGGCAGCATCCGGCTATTGCCTTTAAATTTTTCCGCAACTATAAAGAGATTACGGATCCGGTACGATATGGCGTTCTCCAGCATCATGAACGGGATGACGGCTCGGGTTATCCGTTGCACACCGGGGCTGCGAAAAATCATCCGATTGCAAAAGTGCTTGGCATAGCCGATGTCTATGATGCTATGACCTCCAAAAAGGTGTATGGGGTGGAAGTATCACCGTTTGCCGCGATCGACACCATCCAGGCTGACACTTTTTCCGGTAAATTTTCTCCCAAATACAGTACGCCGTTTCTGCATGAATTATGTCAGACGCTGATTGGCCGTTATGTCATGCTAAACGACGGCCGCACCGGGCAGCTTGTTTTCTGGAACCGCAGCGGCAAAGAAAACTGTCTGGTCAGGTTTGCCGATGGACAGGTACTGGATATCAGCAATCAGAATCGCCTGAAGATAAGCAAGTTAGTGTGCTAGAAGTATTATAAAATGACATAAATGAGCAAAGGCATGCCAACCGGCATGCCTTTGCTCATGATTTATGGCAATATTTCGGCCAGGTAAAGTGAAAGGTTGTTCCCTGTCCTTCACTAGACAGGATGCCAATCTTGCCGCCCTGATTTTCTACAATCTTTTTGACCAATGCCAGGCCGACGCCGGTATTTTCCGTAGTATCCCGGGGCTTTAGCACCTGAAAAATTTCGAAAATTTTTTCATGATATACAGCGGCAATGCCGGGACCGTCGTCTGTCACGGCGAATTCATAGTGATTGCCGGTGTCCCTTACGGTAATATGGATATTGCCGGCTGGCTTATCGTGATGTTTGACGGCGTTGTCAATCAGATTGGCAAAAACCTGTCGTAACCGGAGGCTGTCGGTGGTGAATATAGGCATTGCTGCGTCGATTTCAATACGAAAACTGGCCGGCGGATGTAGATCTTCGATAATTTCGGCCAGCAGCAGGGCTGTATTGCAGTCGGCAATCAGGCCGGCTGTGCGGCCGATCCGGGAATATTCAAGAATGCCCTGGATTAAGTTTTCCATACGGGACGCCCGTTTGCGCAGCAACAGCAATTTACAGCGGACTTCTTCCGGTAAATTGCCGTTTAAATCCTCCTCAACCCAGGTTGATAAACTTGTAATTGCCCGTAATGGTGCTTTGAGGTCATGGGATACGACATAAGCAAACTGGTCCAGTTCCTGATTGCGTAACTTAAGCTCTGCTTCATGCGACTGGGTTTCTTTTAGCTGCAGGCTTAGTTTCACGCTTAATTCCGTAAGCTCCTGATTGCGTTTGGTCAGCATAGCTTCCTTGGCTTCGATGAGGATGGAATAGCGGGTGATTTGAATGTAGAGGAGGACGGCGGTAACGATAACAAAAACCCAGCCTTTAGCCACCGACAAATTGCGAAAGGTGGCCGGATCAGCGGCAATCATTCTGACAAACTCATCAGAAGCAAAAATCCAGGTAAAACTGACTAAAATATAGGTAAGAACAATTTTACACACACTTACGTTTAAGCGGGGAAAGTGCAACATGCCATGCTCTCTCCTTTTGCATAGGTTTAGCCCGGGGCGGAACCGCTCCATATTGCCGTCGTGGAATATAGTACTATTCAACACGCTGACCGGACAAATCCTGCCTGCTATGGAAAAATATAAGGTTTGTCAGGCGGAGAGGGCGCCGCTTATAACCCGGATGGTTATTAACAGTTCTGCCCGGATTCAAAAAATCTCCCAGGCGCTGGCTGGGCTGGCATCAGAAGTTCGGAGGCCGTCATGGCCGTAAAAAAGATTGCGGTGGCTGCGCGGACTGCGCCGGCGCTTCTTGATAAAATTATTGTAGTTCCTGATTATTTTTAATTTACAGGGTATGCACATCGTAGTATAATTTTTACTGTTAACCACTGCTGCTTGTAGTGGTTAACTATTGGGAAAATGGTTAACCACTTGGTATTCGAATAGTTAACAATGAGCGGAGGAATACAAATTGCACAAATATGGTGAAAAAGAGAGCAAGGTCGGCTGGCTAACGGAAGTTGGACTTCTGGCAGCTTTTATAACGATCACCGGTACCTTTAAATTGCCGGGCTTTTTGCCGGGAACCGAATTTCAGCTGTCAGCGCCCTTGGCTGTGGCCATCTGTGCTGTATTTGGTTTTGGCAAATATATAACAGCCGGGGTGCTGTCCAGTACGGTGGGCCTGATTTTGGGCACTCAATCGCTGGTTAATGTATTTATCGCCATGATATTTAGAATAACAGTCGGCATAATCCTGCTGCTAGTGGGCCGCTCCTGGCCGGTTATTCTCCTGGCCGGCCCGCTTGGTTCGGCTGCTGCCAGACTGGCGCTGGGCGGCATTATCGGCAAGGCCGCCATCCCCCTTGTGGTAGCGGCCGTTCCGGGCATGGTGTATACTGCTTTAGCCGCCTGGCCGCTGACCGTGCTGCTCAGCAAGGTGCAACAACAGAAAGGCAGGGTAATCCGCCATGCTATACAGCGTTAGAATGCGGGCCGCCCAGGGAGGCGCCCATGAAGCGGGCGGCAAACATATTTCCGGTGCCGAACGGCTGGTAAGTCCTGAACTGCTGACTTCCACCGCTGCGGCCATGCTCCGGCGGGCTTTGTCCCACAGCCGGGGAACAGCCGATTTTATTAATTTTACGGTCGAGACAGTTGCGGACGCCGACGTACAGGAAGCTGATTGTCTGTCGATTACCTCTGTCCAGGTGCCTAGTGTGGCCGCAGGCCGGGCTGCTGCAGTAACGGCGCTTGTGCAGGCGGGAATTAAGCCGGCGGCGGCGGCAGCGGGCCTGGAAAGGCTGGCCGGGTTAACCGGCAGTCTGCGGGGCGCTATGCTGGTTGACGCTCAGACCGGTGCGCGGCTTGCTGACAGGAGCGACCGGGGCGTGCGGGTATCCCGCATGGATATTGCCGATGAGCAGCGGTATTTACACTGGCTGCAGCGCCAGGGCTACAACAGTATTCACATCCGGGAGGCTGTGGTACTGGCATCCAAGGTCATGTCGGCACCGGGGGTGCTGGCGGAACTATGCTGGTCGGATGATCCGGAGTACACGGCCGGTTATGTTGCCGCAGCGGGAACCTATACCCGGTTTACTCAGCTAAAACCGTATGGCAGCAGCATCGGCGGGCGCATCTTTTTTATCAGGGAGAATACGGACCTGCAGCAATTGATAAAGTACCTGGAATGTCAGCCGGTGTTGATCAGGGTACCGGCAGAGGAGGCGGGCGATATTGCAATATCTGAGTAATTATCTAGAAGCAGTTAAAGCCAGGAATCTGTACCGCCGGACTGTGGTCTACGATCCTGTTGATGCCGCACATGTTATAGATGATAATGGGCAGCTTTGTTTAATGCTGGCCGCCAACAATTACCTGGGTTTGACGCATGACCCGGCGGTACAGCAGGCGGCCATGGAGGCCATCCGTCGTTACGGGACGGGGTCGGGCGGAGCCAGGCTGACTACCGGCACATACCCGTTATTTGCCCGGCTGGAGCAGGAACTGGCGGCGTTTAAAGGCACGGAAGCCGCGCTAATTTTTAATACCGGCTATATGGCGAATCTTGGGGTAATCAGCGCTTTGGCCGGCCCGGACGACATTATATTCAGCGACGAACTTAACCATGCCAGCATCATTGACGGCTGCCGCCTGTCGCGGGCGCAGGTCGCTGTCTACCGGCACGCCGATATGGCGCACCTGGCGGAGTTGTTAACCGCCGGCATATGCCGGGGAAACCGCTTTATTGTCACCGACGGCGTGTTTAGTATGGACGGCGACATCGCACCGCTTGACAGCATTGTCCGGTTAGCCGAACAGTATAACAG
>JAEZQV010000190.1 GCA_023441125.1 Bacillota bacterium | reverse complement strand
CGGTTACCCAGACGCTGTTCTATTTTACCGAAGATAATTGGACCGAGCCCCGGATCAGTGAGAAAAAAATTCTGCTGTTTGTACGCAGCTGTGACATTCATGCCATCAAGCGGCTGGACGACATCTATCTCCGTAATGGCTGCGAAGATCCTTACTACAAAGTTTTCCGCGACAAGGTCCGCTTCGCTTTGCTGGAGTGCCGGCGCGGGTTTGCCAACTGTTTTTGCGTCAGTATGGCGACCAATGCAACGACAGACTATGATCTGGTTGTACGCCTGGACGGCTCAACGGTGTTCGTCGGCACAAACAATCCGGAATTTTGTCTGCCGGAGGAGCAGACAGCCGCAGTCGAACCGCAGTTTGTGCAGACCAACACCGTTAAGGTAAAAATCCCGGCGAAGCTACAGCTGACTGAGGTGGCGGCAGCTCCGTTATGGCAGGAATATTCCTCCCGCTGTCTGGGCTGCGGCCGCTGCAGCTTTGTCTGTCCGACCTGCAGCTGTTTTTCCATGCAGGATATATTCTATAAGGACAATGACAAAGCCGGTGAACGGCGGCGGGTCTGGGCTTCCTGCATGGTGGACGGCTACACCGACATGGCCGGTGGACACAGTTTCCGCCAGAGCAAAGGCGACAGAATGCGATTTCGCGTTATGCATAAAATCGGCGATTATAAACAACGGTTCGGGCATACCATGTGTGTCGGCTGCGGCCGCTGTGACGACATCTGCCCGGAATACATTTCGCTTGCCCACTGCATTAATAAGCTGGCGCAAACGGCAGAGGAGGCTAAGGCATGAGCAATGTCTATAAACCGTTTATAGCCAGGATTCTCAAAATTATCCCGCACACTGACATTGATTACACCTTCTTGCTGGCGTATGCCGGCCCAGTTAAGCCAGGGCAATTTTTCGAAGTATCTCTTCCCAAGTACGGCGAGGCCCCCATTTCGGTAAGCGACATTGGCGACGGCTATATCGGTCTGACGATCCGGCGGGTGGGCGTGGTAACCAATACAATCCATGAACTGCGGGCCGGGGACGCGCTGTTTTTGCGTGGTCCTTACGGCAACGGCTTTGATATTAGCGAATTCAAGGGGCAGGAGATTGTTGTGGCTGCCGGCGGCACCGGGTTAGCACCGGTGAAAGGCATTGTCGATTATTATGCCGCCCATCCCGGTGAAGCCAAATCCTTTACCTTGCTCACCGGTTTCAAATCGCCGCAGGATATTCTGTTCCGGTCCGATTTGGCGACATGGCAAAAATCCATCGCGGTTATCCTGACAGTGGATAAGAGTGAAGACGGCCAGTACCAAGGCAATACCGGCCTGGTGACCGCGTATGTCCCCAGTCTGCCGGTAGCCGATCTGAGCACAGCCCAAATTATTGTAGTCGGGCCGCCGCTCATGATGAAGTTTACGGTGGCCGAATTTCTCAGGCAGGGTGCAGCCGAGCAGAACATCTGGGTTTCGTATGAACGAAAAATGTGCTGCGGCATCGGCAAATGCGGTCACTGCAAAATGGATGATACCTATATCTGTCTGGAAGGCCCGGTGTTTAACTATACCAGGGCCAAGACGCTGCTGGATTAGGGGGGAGCGCGATGAGTATGGATATAAATACCAAACAGCTGAAGAAAAATGCTTTCCGGGTAACCAAGGAACGGTACAAAACGGCGGTGCGCATCCGGGTCCCGGGCGGTCACCTTGAGGCCCAATATCTGGACCTTATCAGGCAGGTCGCCGAGCAGTACGGCAACGGCACCGTGCACCTGACAACCCGGCAGGGTTTTGAGATTCCCGGTATCGCTATGGAACAGGTTGCCGAAATCAATGCCCTGCTGCAGCCGGTTATCGCAGGCCTTAACATCAGCCAGGTAAGTCCGGGCAGCGGCTATCCGGCGGCCGGCACGCGCAATGTATCGGCCTGTATCGGCAGCCGGGTCTGTCCCTTCGGCAACTATGACACCAGTGCGTTGGCCCAGCGGCTAGAAAAAGTCATCTTTCCGAATGACTATCATGTCAAGATTGCCCTTACCGGCTGCCCCAATGACTGTATCAAGTCCCGGATGCATGACTTCGGCATTATCGGCATGAACGAGCCGCAGTATGACGCCTACCGGTGCATTAGCTGCCAGGCCTGTGTCAGCAACTGTAAAAAACGGGCCGCCGGGGCGCTTACTTTCGAAAATTTCAAAGTGGTGCGCGACGCCGGCAAGTGTATCGGCTGTGGCGAATGTGTTCTCAAATGTCCCAACAGCGCATGGACCCGCAGCGCTACCAAGCTGTACCTGCTGGTCATTATGGGCCGGACCGGCAAAAAAAATCCCCGTATTGCCCAGCCGTTTATCCGCTGGGTTGACGAAGCCAGTATCAGCAAAATTCTTCAAAACACCTATGCCTATATCGACCGGTTTATTGACCGCGAGGCGCCCGGCGGCAAGGAGCATGTCGGTTATATTGTCGACAGAACGGGCTATCAGGTATTCAGGGAATGGGTGCTGCGCGATGTTGCGCTGAATCCTGAGGCCGAAGTGGCGGAGTACATTAACTGGTAAATTCCTGATATAATATTGGTATTATGAGTGAATTCGCCGCGGCCATTGTAGCTGCCTATACGATAATGGAAAAAGCGCTGCCTTCGGTATTCATCGGGTTATTTTTGGCCAATGTAACGGCTATGGGCAACCTGGCGGCTAAAGCCGACAGACTGCTGCCGCTTTTTGCACGCCTGACCGGACTGCCCCCGGCGGCCGCGCCGGTTGTGCTGCTGTCGCTGGCCGACCGGATGGCCGGTATGGCCGCTTTGGAAGCCATCAGGCAGCAAACCGGTTTGTCAGACCGGCAAGTGATTGCCCTTAACTTAACGGCCAAAGCGCCGGCAGTTGCCCAGTTTTTTGTGTTTTCGTTCATCCCCCTGCTGGTTAGTTTATTTCCGCGCGCAGCGGCTGTCGGTTTCCTGGCCGGTTATTTTGCCGCCTTTGCCGTGATCTCTGCCCTTGGTGTGATGCTATTGCAAATATGGTCCGACGGCAGGCTTACCGCCGGCCGGGAGGCTGTGGCCGGCATTAAGCCGGTTGCCTGGCGAAATTCTGTCAGCGGTGCTTTGGCGCAGACCCTGCGTCCCTTTGTTCGTATTGCCCTATGGATGTTTGCCAGTTCGGCCGCCGTCATGCTGCTGATCAGGAGCGGCGCTGTGGATATGCTGGCGGCGGCTCTGCCGGTAACCCACAGTAGTGTCGAACCGGCCGCCATCCCGCTCTTGGCTGCCGGGCTGGTCAGCATGGTCGGCGGCGTAGCCGCTGTCGGTGTTGCCTGGCAGGAAGGCGTGATTCCGGCTGCCGGCATTGTACCGCTATTGTTCCTGATGTCCATACTGCACAATGTCTATGACTTGTTTGCTTCATCCCTGCCGCGGACTATGGCGGTGTACGGCCGTACTCTGGGCCTGAAGGTAGGGCTTACCGGCTTTGTTGTCACGCAGGCAGTCATGCTGATTTTCCTTTGGCTGGCCCGGCAGGGCCTGCTGGGTTAAACGGGAGGGATAAAGTTGGGACACGTTGTGAATGCCGACCGGGAATATCGCCTGCTGCAGCAGCGGCTGGACAGAAATATTACCGGCGCGCCCTATTCGCCGGTATTTATCCAAATTCTCAAGTTACTGTTCGCTCCCGCCGAGGCGGCCATCGCCAGACAAATTCCGCTGCGCCCGGTTGCCGTCGCCCAGTTGGCCCGCAAAACAGGCCTTGCTGAAGCCCGCCTGCAGGAACAGCTTCAGGCCATGGCGGTAAAAGGGCTGGTCTTTGACTGGGAGCACCGGGGGACCGGTTATGTCGTGCTGGCGCCGGTGGTGATCGGTTTTTTTGAATTTGTGTTTATGCGGACCCGTGATGACCTTGATATGGCCGAACTGGCAAAGCTGTTTGAGGAATACATGCTTAAGGATGACCGGTTTGCCCGGGAGGTTTTCCGGGAAAGTACCCAGCTTGGCCGTACGCTGGTAAGGGAGGAAGCGTTGCCGGCCGGCGATTATGCGGAGGTTCTCGACTGGGAAAAGGCTACCGGCATCATTACCGCTGCCGGGACAATCGGCCTGTCGCTCTGTGCCTGCCGCCACAAGGCCAGTCACTTGCATAAGGCTTGCGCTGCGCCGCTGCGCACCTGCCTGACGTTCGGCAACGGAGCCGGTATGCTGATTAAAAAAGGTATGGCCGAGCCCGTTACGGTGAACGAAGCCCTGCAGGTACTGGCCACCTGCAAGCAGGCCGGGCTGGCGCAGATCGCCGATAACGTGCAGAACGCGGTAGGCTTTATGTGCAATTGCTGCGGCTGCTGCTGCGGCATGCTGCAGGCTATCCGGACGTTTAACCTGCAGCAGTCGGTTGTAACGTCCGGCTGGCTGGCCCAAATGAACAGTACAGAGTGCCGCGGCTGCGGTTTGTGTGTCGAGGCCTGCCCGGTGACGGCCATTAGCCTGACGGCGGCACCGGCTGCCGGCCGCCCCCGGGCGGTAGTGGCCGCTGAACTTTGTCTGGGCTGCGGTGTCTGTTATTCGGCCTGTAAGCGCGGCAGTATCCGGATGGTCAAGCGGGACCGGCAGGTCGTCGTGCCGGAAACTACTTTTGACCGCATGGTGGCCATGGCGATGGAACGGGGCAAACTGAGCAATTTCCTGTTTGATGATCCGTCCCGGCTGAGTCACCGGGCGTTAGGGCGCATTGCCGCCGTTATTGAAAAATCTGCGCCCGTCAAGGCGCTGCTGGCGGTTCAATCCATCCGCTCCACTTTCCTGGCCACCATCGCCGCCAAAGCCAAACAATATACAGACCGGTAACTAAACGGCAAATTGTCAGAGGCTAAGCAGGCTTTGACAATTTTTTTTATTTCTGCTACAGTGATTTTATCTAAATTTCTCTCCGGTCGAGCAGGCTGCCGCCGCCGTGCGGCTATGGCCGGTTTGTTTGTCGCCAGAGTACCGGATAAGGAGCGATGAATTTGTATTTTGATAATGCCGCAGGGCCGGTATTTCGTCCGCCCAGTGAAGCAGCCAGCTTTATCCTCAGGGTGACCATCGGCTGTTCCCATAATGCCTGCACTTTTTGTAATATGTACCGGTCGGTGTCCTTTCGAACCCGCCCGCTGCCTGAGATTATGGCGCAGATTGCCGCCGCCGGACCTTATGCCCGGCATATTCGCCGGATATTTCTCGCCGACGGCAATGCCCTGGTACTGGCAACCGACACGCTGCTGCATATCCTGCAAGTGCTGGCTGAGACGTTTCCTCAGCTGCAGCGCGTCTCCTGTTATGCCGGTCCTAAAGATATATTGCGCAAAACGCCGGCAGAACTGGCCGCCTTGCAGGCGGCCGGGCTCAAGCTGGTCTATTACGGCCTGGAGTCCGGCGACGATGTGGTGCTAAAGAATGTCAACAAAGGGGTAACGGCAGCCGAAGCGGTTGCCGCCGGGCAGCGGATTGTGGCGGCCGGTCTCAAATTGTCGGTGATGATTATCGCCGGGTTGGGCGGCCGGGAGAATTCGGAGCGCCACGCAGCCAACACCGCGCTGGCGGTCAATGCCATCCGGCCCCAGATGTTAAGCGCCTTAACACTGATGCTGTACCGCGGCAGTGAGTTATTGGCGCAGTTTGAGAGCGGCCGGTTTGTGCCGCTGCCGCCGGCGGAAATTATGGGCGAGCTTTATGCGCTGATACAGGGCATCGAACTGCCGGCAACCAGCCATTGCCTGTTCCGGAGCACCCATGCCTCCAATCATGTTGCCCTGGCGGCTACCCTGCCCAAGGATAAAGAACGGCTGCTGGCCGACATCCAGACGGCCCGGGTCCAGCTTAGCCGGCTCACCGAATGGGACCCCTACAACAATGTGGAATAGCCGAACAGACGGGTCCAGCTGGCCGCGGCGCAGTAAATGATACCCGGTCTGTACACGGTGAAGACCGGCCACCTGGGCATTCCTGCCTAGGCGGTTTTATATTGTAAGGGTGCCGGGTATAAGACCCGGCGCGGGCGGCCGGCATACAACGCTGCGCCGCGGGCGCGTAACCGCCGCTTATGCATAACGGCCGTCCGCGCCTCAGTACTGTTTATGCCTGGCTTGCCCTGAGAAACCTCGTAACTCCCGTAACTCTTCGGCCTTTGCCGGAAAAAGAATATATCGTGTCTGACGGTGTGGTTTTGACCGAAAGGCTGCATAATAAGACAGGATAGAATAGATTCTTTAGCGGTTATTATTAGGCTGAGGTGAAGAAATGTTTACAATTTTACAAGGCGGCCGGGTTTTTGCCCCTGACAGCATGGGGCAGCAGGACATTTTGATTGCGGGCCAGGTAATCGGCAATATCGCGCCGGCTATCGGCGAAAATGAGCAGTATGGCCGGACGCAGGTGGTGAATGTGAGCGGCTGTCTGGTCGTTCCCGGTTTTATTGACCAGCATGTACACCTGCTCGGGGGCGGCGGCGAAGCCGGTTTTGCCACCCGGACGCCGGAGGTAGTCTTAAGCGATATCACGCTGGGCGGAATCACTACCGTGGTTGGCTGCCTGGGAACGGACGGCGTTACCCGCTCCATGGCCGGTTTGCTGGCCAAGGCCCGCAGCCTGGAACTGGAGGGCATAAGCGCCTATATCTATACCGGCGCTTATGAGGTGCCGCCGCCCACGCTAACCGGCAGTGTCCGTTCCGACCTGGTGCTTATTGACAAAGTAATCGGCTGCGGGGAAGTGGCCATCAGTGACCATCGTTCGGCGCAGCCGCTGCCGGCTGAAATTGCCAGGCTGGCGGCCGAGGCGCGGGTGGGCGGGCTGATAAGCGGCAAGGCCGGGGTGCTGCACCTGCATGTCGGCGCCGGCAAGCGGCAGCTGTCGCTGCTGTTTGCCCTGGCCGGTGAAACGGAAATCCCTGTCAGTCAGTTTGTACCTACCCATATAAACCGGAACTGGGCGCTTATCAACGAAGGCATCCGCTGGACGCAAGCGGGGGGCGTAATCGATTTTACGGCGGCAGACGGCACAGCCAGCCAGCCGGATACGATTACGGCGGCGCAGGCGATAGCGTATTGTATCGGTCAAGGTGTGCCTGTTGATAAGCTGACGATCAGTTCCGACGGACACGGCAGCCTGCCGGTATTTGACGGCCAAGGCGGTGTCAGCGGTTTGCGCGTGGCCAAGCTTACCTCGCTGTACGATGAAGTGAAAAGCCTGGCAGCCGGCGGGGTACCGCTTGATATCGCATTGCGGCCGGTTACTGTTAACCCGGCTAAGATTCTGAAGCTACATCCGGAAAAAGGCGTTCTCAAGACCGGCAGCCATGCCGATATTCTGGTACTGGAACGGGATTTGGGCATCCGCCATGTTTTTGCCAGAGGCCGTTGGCTGGTTAGGGACGGACAAGCCATAGTCAAGGGAACGTTCGAATAAAACGGGAATACCTGAATGCCGGAGCCCTAACAGGAATATTTACGGCCGCCGCGAATGTATACCTAATGTTGCTATTTAGCCTGGGAGAGAGGATTAAGAATGTATGCGCCTGAATAAAGCGGCCACTATTTATTTTATACTCCTGCTGGTGCCATTGTTCTGGGGCGGCGCGTTTGGCGCCACCAAGCATGTATTATCCGAATTGCCGCCGCTGACCGCCTCGGCGGTGCGTTTTTTGCTGGCCGGTCTGCTGCTGGCCGGCTGGCTGACCATTCGCCGGGAATGGGATTGGGCGGCCATTAAGGAAAATTGGCTGGGGCTCACCGGGCTTGGCCTGAGCGGGGTGCTGGGCTACAATTATTTTTTTGCGGTCGGCCTGCAATACACTTCCGCTATTACCGGGGCGTTAGTCGTGGTGATAAACCCGGTGACCACGGCCATAATTGCTGTTCTGTTTCTGGGGGAGAAGTGGAGTGTCCGCCTGGGACTGGGGATTGTCATTTCGCTGGTCGGAGTGTTGACGGTTATTACCCGGGGCAATTATGCCGCGCTGGCCGCCTTATCCCTGAATTATGGCGAATGCCTGCTGTTTGGCGCGGTGGCCAGTTGGTCAACTTATACGCTGTTAGGCAAGGTTGTTATGAAAAAGGTCGGCGCTTCGCTGGCAACCACCGTGTCAACTCTTATTGGTACGGTTTTCCTAATGCTGATATCGCTGGGGGAGGCTGGCTGGGGCCGGTTGCCGCAAGTGTCAGGACAGGTCATGGCCGAACTGGTTTATCTGGCTGTTTTTGCCACGGTAGTGGCCTTTATTTTGTTTAATGTCGGCATCAGCCGGATCGGTGCCAGCAAAGCCAGTGCCTATATTAACCTTATGCCTGTTAATGCCATGCTGATAGCCTGGGCTGTGTACGGCGAAACCGTCACGGCCATGCATTTGGCCGGGATGGTACTGGTTGTGACCGGCGTGGCTTTGACCACGCGGGCGCCGGCAGCCGGGCCAGACAGTAAAGGGAAGGAGGCCCCGGCTGTATCATGCAAATAATGCGGGGGCGCTTTGCGCCCAGCCCGACCGGTGAAATTCATCTGGGCAATGTTTGGACAGCCCTCCTGGCCTGGCTGCAAGTGCGTGCAGCCGGCGGGGTGATGGTGCTAAGAATAGAAGATCTCGATCCGGAACGGTCCCGGCCGGCTTATGTGGAGCAGCTTATGAGCGATATGCAATGGCTGGGGCTGGACTGGGATGAAGGCCCGGATGTGGGGGGGCCATACGGGCCATACCGTCAGGACGAACGGCGGGCCATGTACCAGGCGGCGCTGGAACGGCTGGCGGCCAAGGAACTGATTTATCCCTGCTACTGTACCCGGGCTGAACTGGCCGCTTCGGCGCCGCATACCAGCGACAATGAGCGCGTTTATGCCGGCACCTGCCGCAAGCGGCAGGCGGCTACCGTTGTCACGGCAGCCAGAAGGCCGGCGTTGCGGCTGGCAGTACCGCCCGGAGTGATCGCTTTCGAAGATTTACATGCCGGGTATGTTCGTCAGGATCTAGCCAAGGAGGTGGGTGACTTTGTTGTGCGCCGGTCGGATGGTGTGCATGCCTATCAGCTGGCCGTTGTTGTGGACGATGCTGCCATGGACATTACCCATGTCCTTAGAGGCGATGACCTGTTGAGTTCAACACCGCGTCAGTTACTGCTCTACCGGCTGCTGGGGCTGCCGGCGCCGGTGTTCAGCCATGTGCCCTTGCTTGTTGACGGTAACGGTCACCGCTTGTCCAAACGCCAGCAGGCCTTGTCGGTGGCCGCTTTGCGGTCAGGCGGCATCCGGGCGGAAGCCATTGTGGGCTACCTGGGGTATAAAGCCGGTTTGCTGGCGAAATACCAGCCGGTCACAGCCGGTGAACTGATCCACTGCTTTGATATTGCCAAAATACCGCCAGGTCAGATCGTCATCGACGAACAGCTGCCTGGATAACAGGGCAGCTGCTCTTACTTTGCTCAAGCTGTTTTTGTCGAAAAAAGTGGTCTACTGGGGCTAACCGCCGCCATTGAAGCGGCGTGAGTTGGCGAAATGGGCCGGGGCTTTGCCGTGGTGGCCGCAGAGGTTCGCAACAATGATGATGCCAAACTATGGCGCAGCAATAAAGACGGTTTCCGCCGGTAGGCGGAAACCGTCTTTATTGTTCCGGAAGCCATAGCTAGCTTGGCCGGATTTATTTATTGGCTTCTTTTTTTAACTTTTGCTCATAGGCTTTGCGGAAGACATCCTTGGTTAAATCCGCCGTTAATTTTTGTCCTGCCTGCGCGGCAAAATAATCGGACTTATCAACGCAAATTTTATGTAAGGGTGTAGTATTCATAATCAGCACCTCGCTCATTCATATAATGATAATGATTATCATTGATTTTATTATACACCAATTGCCAAATAGTATGCAAGCATTTTGACAAAAGTAAGAAGAAAATTACAGAATTACATAGGAATATATTGTAAAATTTTAAAATTAAAGGAAGAAAATGCAGGAAAAGCAAGTTATGATGTAGAACCACTAATAGCTTTACAGTATTTGGAGGTTAGTGGCTATGGGCTTTAGAAGCAAGCTGTATCTCGCCTTTGGCACCGTTTTGGCGCTGATGGCACTGGTTCTCGGGCTGGCTATGTTCACCATTTATCAACTGAATGATAATTTAAGCGAGGTCATAAAGGACCGGTATGAAAAGGCCCGCATGGTCTCAATCATTGAACAGCAGCTATATTTTACTGATGGGGACCTGAAAAATATTATTCTTATCACGGACAGCGACCGGCTACAAGCCGCCCGGGACGAGATCGCCGAATCTCAGACTGAGCGGCGAATTGCCTATGAGGCGTATATGCGCCTGGCGAACGATCCCCGGGGGCAGGAGGTCTTACCCAAGCTTAAAAATACATTGGATAGCTTTGACCGTCTGACACAGGATATAGTCAACCTGGTAAATGCCGGCAGGCAGCAGGAGGCCGCCCGGTTGCTGCTGGCCGACGGGCATCGGATTATGGGGCAGGCTATGATTTTTACCAAGGAGCTTAAAGCTAACGAAGAACGGATTATGCTGGATATCCTGGAAAATTCGGTCGCCAGCAGCAATCTGGCTGCGGCCATATTGACCCTTGGTATTATTGCCGGCGTTATTATTGGTTTGGGCATTGCCGGACGGGTTATTGACAGTGTCAGCCGTGATCTTCGGGAACTGGCTAAAGTTATCGGCTGTGTGCGCGATGCCAACGCGGGAGCTCTGCCGCGGATTAGTGTTGTCTCCCGCGATGAGATCGGTCATATCGCCCTGGCCTTTAATGAAATGGCGGCTGCTCTCGAGCATCACCGCAAACAGGAAAAAGATTTTGTCACGCTGATGGAAACGGAAAGCTGGATAAAATCACAGTTGGCTGCGTTGTCGACAAGGCTGCAGAGTGTCAATGATCAACCCACGCTTGGCCGGACTTTTATGTCGATGATTGCTCCGGCCGTAGGGGCCAGTTACGCCGTGTTCTACCTTGTTGACCAGCAGGAGCGGCTGTTAACCAAGCTAGCCAGTTATGCTGATACCGGGGATAACCCGGGCACCGCCAGCCTGCGCCTGGGGCAAGGCATTACCGGTCAGTGTGCCCTCCAAAATCAGGCTGCCCTAATAGAGCGAGTGCCGGCAGGCTACATAAAAATTGCTTCCGGCCTGGGGTGTGCGCAGCCGGACTATCTGGCCGTTTTTCCTGTCGCCTTTGAAAATAATGTCCTGGCGGTCGTCGAGGTGGCCGGCTTTGGCCAACTGTCGGACCGGCATCACCACTATTTGCAGCAGGCTATGAAGGATGTGGCTCTGGCGCTCGTGCGAGTAAGCGGCCAGATGCAGGTGGAGCAGCTGTTAGCCGATTCGCAGGCCTTTGCTGAAGAACTGCAGAGTCAATCCGAGGAAATGCAGCAGCAGCAGGAAGAACTGAGAATTATTAATGAGCGCCTGGCAGAACAGTATAAGAGTTCCGAGCAAAAAACCCATGAACTCGAGCAGGCCAAAACTATTTTGGAAGAACAGACACGGCAGCTGGATCTGGCGGCAGGCTATAAATCTGAATTTTTGGCCAATATGTCCCATGAACTGCGGACGCCGCTTAATAGTCTGCTGATTCTGGCCCAGATGCTGGAGGCCAATCCGGAGAAAAATCTCACTGCCAAGCAACTGGCGTACGCCAGGGCCATTCATTCGGCCGGCGGCGATTTACTGCTGCTCATTAATGATATTTTGGACTTATCCAAGCTGGAGTCCGGCAAGCTCTGCATAAATCCGGAAGAGGTCAGTATTACATCGGTTGCGGACGAGTTAACAGCCCAGTTCATGCCGGTGGCCGAGCGTTCGGAACTGAAATTCAAGATAGACATTGACCGGGATGTACCGGCAGTCATTTACACTGATGAATTCCGGCTGCTGCAGATACTGAAAAATTTGTTATCCAATGCCTTCAAATTTACCGAAAAGGGCTGGGTTA
The DNA here is from genome assembly GCA_023441125.1 of Bacillota bacterium. The sequence continues at coordinate 565 of JAEZQV010000190.1, read as the reverse complement.
ATTTTTGTATCCGCAAGGCGGCTAATCCTCAATGGTTAGTTTTTGAGGTAAGTGACACCGGCATTGGCATCCCGGCTGATAAGCAGGCGCTGATTTTTGAGGCCTTTCACCAGGCAGACGGTACAACCAGCCGAAAATACGGCGGTACCGGCCTGGGGTTGTCGATAAGCCGGGAATTGGCGCGCTTGCTGGGAGGGTCTATCAATCTGGAAAGCCGTGAAGGCTATGGCAGCACCTTTACTTTATATTTGCCTGTCCAGGGCAATTCGACCCCACCGGCGGCCCAAGAGCTACAAGCTGTGCCTGCCGGCTCCCCGCCGGCGGCAAACCGGCAGGCCACGCCCGCCTTGCCGCTGAACGCAGACGAGATTGCGGCCATGTTGCAGGGCGAAAAGGTATTGGTCGTAGATGATGACATGCGTAATGTGTATGCTTTGGTTGCGGCGATGGAAGCCAAAGGGATGACGGCCCTGTTTGCCCAGAATGGCCGGGAAGGTCTGGCCTGTCTGCAAAATAATCCGGACATAGCGCTTGTTATTATGGATATCATGATGCCGGAAATGGA